>QJWF01000041.1 GCA_003235435.1 Nitrosomonadales bacterium | reverse complement strand
AAAAACTCATCATACCAACATAAGTACATGAATACCCAGACTTCCGGAAAGCATATGATGGAGCACCCAGCTGCTCAATCAAGCGAGCAAAAAACCCCCGTCAGTTCGCCGGTTTTGGCAGGGCACCCGATGCGGTTTTTCCACACTGTCAACAAATCATCCGCAGCGCAACGCTGGAGCGAGAGGGATGTTGAATCGCTGTTCGAACTGCCATTCGCAGACCTGATGTTTCGCGCACAACAGGTGCACCGCGAGCATTTCGATCCAAACGCAATACAGCTTTCTACGCTGCTGTCGATCAAGACCGGCGGCTGCTCCGAAGATTGCGGCTATTGTCCACAATCGGCGTTCCATTCCACCGGCGTGGAGAACCGCAAGATGCTGGAAGTGGGTGAGGTAGTCAGGGCCGCCAAAGCTGCCCAACAGAGCGGTGCCCATCGTTTCTGCATGGGTGCAGCATGGCGAGAGCCGAATGAAGAAGATTTGGCGGGCGTGGTCGAGATGGTCAAGGCAGTGCGCGCGCTGGGGATGGAGACCTGCGCCACACTGGGCATGTTGAACGACGCGCAGGCCGAGCAATTGCGCGCTGCCGGCCTGGATTACTACAATCATAATCTGGATGCCTCTCCCGAGTTTTACGGCAGCATTATCAGCACGCGCGACTATCAGGACCGGCTGGACACGCTGGAGCGAGTGCGCAAGGCTGGGATGCATGTGTGCAGCGGCGGGATTGTCGGTATGGGCGAGAACCTCAAGCAGCGCGCAGGCCTTATTGCACAGTTGGCCAACCTCGATCCCTATCCGGAGAGCGTGCCGATCAACAATCTGGTCAAGGTGGAAGGAACTCCGCTGGCTCAAACCAAAGATTTAGATCCGTTCGATTTTGTGCGCACCATCGCTGTAGCGCGCATCACGATGCCTGCCGCGCGTGTTCGTCTTTCTGCCGGGCGGCATCAGATGTCCGACGCGATCCAGGCGCTTTGCTTTCTTGCCGGTGCAAACTCGATCTTCTATGGTGAACAACTGCTGACCACCGGCAATCCCGGTGTTGAACGTGATCGCTCACTGATGGATAAACTCGGAATGTATCCCTACGCCGAACAACACTAGAGATATGCTGGACGTCTCGTATGCCATTTTCTGATCTGCAGCGGGATTTGGAGGGCTTTGCCTCGCTCGGGTTGCTGCGTCAGAGGCATATGTTGCAGAGTCCGCAGTCTCCACACATCAATGTTGACGGGAAATCCTATCTGTCGTTCTGCAGCAACGACTACCTTGGTCTGGCGAATCACCCGCAACTGATCGCTGAGCTGCAACATGGCGCAGCGAAGTATGGCGTTGGCGCCGGTGCGGCGCATCTGGTGAGCGGCCACACGCAAATACATCATGAGCTTGAGGCCGCGCTGGCGGATTTTGTTGGTAAACCTGCCGCACTGTTGTTCTCCACCGGCTACATGGCCAACCTCGGCGTGGTTCAGGCACTGGTTGGCAGGGAAGACACGGTTTTCGCCGACAAGCTCAACCACGCCTCGCTGAATGATGCGATGTTGTTGTCGCGCGCAAATGTGCAGCGTTATCGTCACAATGACATCAAGCATCTTGCGCAGCTTCTGGAAAAAACCGGCAAAGGACGAAAGCTGATCATCACCGATGCGGTGTTCAGCATGGATGGCGTCTTGGCCCCCTTGCCGGGATTGCTGGCTTTGTGTGAACGGCACGATGCCTGGCTGCTGGTCGATGATGCGCATGGTTTCGGGGTGCTTGGCGAAGGAGGGCGCGGCACGCTATCGCATTCCGGCATTGCTTCGCCGCGCATCGTCTACATGGCGACATTGGGCAAGGCAGCCGGCGTGTCAGGGGCTTTTGTCGCGGCGGAGCAGGTCGTGATCGATACACTGGTCAATCATGCGCACAGCTATGTCTATACCACTGCGACACCTCCCGCGCTGGCCGGCGCGGTGCTTGCCAGCATGCAGTTGATGGAGCAGGGGGACGGATTGCGCGCGCACTTGCAAAGATTGATCGCTCAACTGCGCAGCGGTTTTCACGAATTGCCATGGAAATTGATGCCATCGAACACCGCGATACAACCGATGCTTGTCGGCGATAACCGGCAGGCTCTAGATCTGAGTGAAGGACTTCGCGAACGTGGCATCTGGGTCGCTGCGATCCGCCCGCCCACCGTGCCGGCGGGAACGGCCAGGCTGCGCATCACCCTTTCAGCTGCGCATCGCGCCGGTGACGTGACGCGATTGATCGAAGCATTGCATGAGCTTGCACGTTGACGTTACCGGAAAAGGCAAGCCTCTGGTGATGCTTCACGGATGGGGCATGCACGGCGGTTTCTGGAGTGACTCTGCAGCTCGGCTCGCGCGACACTTTCAAGTGCATTGTGTCGACCTGCCGGGTCATGGCGCCAGCGATCCGCTTGACGAGTTTACATTGGATAATGTTGTCGGACACATTGCCGCGCAGTTTGATCGAGCCGTTTCAGTTTGCGGCTGGTCATTGGGTGGCCAAGTCGCGCTGCACTGGGCGATGCTCGAACCCGATAAAGTCGAACGCATGATTCTTGTGACAAGCACGCCCTGCTTTGCAGAACGGAACGACTGGCCTTACGGGCTGCCGCAAGAGACCTTGCTGCAATTTGCCGCTGACCTGGAAAATGAACTCATTGGAACATTGCGCAGATTCATCGGGCTTCAAGTGCGCGGTAGTGAACGCGAGCGGGAGTTGCTTGCGGAATTGCGCAAGCAGCTTTCTAGCCGCAACAAACCGGATATTAATGCTCTGCGTGGCGGATTGGGGATACTGCGCGTTTCCGATCTGCGCAGTGTGTTGCCGAAAATCATGCAACCCTCCTTGGTTATCGCGGGGGAACGCGATAAGCTTTGCCCGCCGCAAGCCTCGAATTTCATGGCGATGTCATTACCTAATGCACAAAGAGTGCTGATAAAGGGCGCAGCTCATGCGCCGTTCATTTCGCATTGCGAGGAATTTATCGGATACGTGAAGGATTTCATGAACGAGAAACAGGCATGAATGAATTTGAAATAGACAAACGCGAAGTCCGTCGCGCCTTCAGCAAGGCGGCTGCACACTACGATGCAACTGCGGTGTTGCAACGGGAGGTCTGTTCGCGCATGCTGGAGCGCCTGGATTATATCAGGCTGCAACCGGAGCGCATCCTGGATGCGGGCAGTGGCACAGGTTGGGGAACGCGCCACTTGGCGCAACGCTATCCAGCCGCACAGACAGTCGCGCTGGATATCGCAATGGGAATGTTGCGCACCGCGCAGGGAAGTTCGGGTTGGTGGCAGAAGCTGTTCGGCGGATCAAAACAGCAACAATTGTGTGCCGATGTGGAGGCTTTACCGCTGGCTTTTCAGAGCTTTGAAATGGTGTGGTCCAATCTCGCCTTACAATGGTGCAACAACTTGCCTGCAACCTTTGTCGAAATGCAGCGCGTGTTGAAGACGGAAGGGTTGGTGATGTTTTCCACGTTCGGTCCCGACACTCTGAAAGAGCTGCGCATTGCGTTCAACGGCGTGGATGTTTACAACCACATCAACCGATTCGCCGACATGCACGACATCGGAGACATGTTGGTTGAGGCGGGTTTTGCGGAGCCGGTGATGGACATGGAATGCATTACGCTTACCTACGTCGATGTGAAAGCGATGATGCAGGATCTGCGCAGCTTAGGCGCGCACAATGCAACTGCCGGCCGAGCACCTGGCATGCTGGGCAAAGCCAAATGGGCGCGCATCGTGGGGAACTACGAAACCCTGCGTCTCAACGGCAAGCTACCCGCGACTTTCGAAGTCATCTATGGTCACGCATGGAAGGCGCAGCCGAAAAAAACAGCCGACGGCCGGGCTATCATTCAAACGCCATTCAAACTGTGATGCCCTGCTTGCGATTCAACAAAGGCAAGCCATGAGCTACTTCATCACCGGCACCGACACCGGCGTCGGCAAGACGACGGTCAGTTGTGCGCTGCTGCACGGTTTTGCCGAGCAGGGCAAAAGTGTGGCTGGGTTCAAGCCGGTGGCGGCGGGGTACAATCCGGACGAGAAGAATTGCGATGCGAAGGCTTTGCTTGCGACGAGCACGGTGCCATTGCGTTATGAACAGGTGAATCCCTACTGTCTGCGCGAGGCGATCGCGCCGCACATCGCGGCAGCGCGTGAAAACGTGCACATCGAGTTGCCGCGTATCGTTGCAGCGTACCGCGAACTCGCATCGCAAGCGGATGTCGTGATCGTCGAAGGTGTTGGCGGTTTCCTGGTGCCGTTGAACGAGCTGCAGAACAGCGCCGATCTGGCAAGAGATTTTGGCTTGCCGGTGATCGTGGTGGTGGGCATACGGCTGGGCTGCCTCAATCACGCGCTGCTGACTGTGCGAGCTATTGCAGATTACCGGCTAAAATGCGCGGGCTGGGTGGCAAACGCGCAGCATGCGGATATGGAGGCGTTGCAGGAAAACATCGACACATTGCGCGAAAGGATCGCAGCGCCGCTGCTTGGTGTTGTGCCGCGCATGGCTGAGCCGGATGTGAAGGCAGTTGCCCGGCATCTGGATTTGAGACTATTGGAATGCAATTCAACGAATGGGTGAGTTCAGCATCTTCGCGGTTTTTTTGGTTGGGCTGCTGGGCGGTGTGCATTGTCTGGGTATGTGCGGCAGTATCGTCGGCGTTTTCACCACGCAGCTGCCGAAGCACCGCACGCGCTGGCCGTTCCACCTGGCTTATAGCAGCGGGCGCATTGCGAGCTATGCGGCAGCGGGTGCCTTGGTCGGCACAATAGGAAAAGCGGGGATGCTGATGCGTGATGCGGTGCCGGTGCAGCATCTGCTGTTCGCGCTGTCGAGTTTGATGCTGGTGGTGTTGGGAATGTATCTTGCCGGCTTGTGGGGCGCGGTGCGCCGATTGGAAAATCTTGGCAGCGGTTTGTGGAAACGCTTGCAGCCGTACACATCGACGTTGCTGCCGGTGAACACTGTGCCGCGCGCTTTGACGCTGGGCGCGCTGTGGGGCTGGTTGCCATGCGGGCTGGTATACAGTGTTCTGGTCACTTCTCTGGCGAGCGGTAGCACTACCCAAGGTGCGCTTACAATGGCTGCATTCGGGCTGGGGACCTTGCCGAATCTGCTGGCGATCGGTTTGTTCTGGGAGCGTTGCCGCCAGTGGGTGCAGTCGCCTAGAGTGCGCCTGGTGGCTGGGCTGGTGGTGATGGCGTTGGGCGTATATGGGCTGATAAAGGTCGGATACACCTTTTATGTGCATGGATGGGTTGGAGCGTGCCATGTGGCTGTTTGAACAAAGAATATCATTCAAGGGAAGCTGGAGCATCAGCATACTGGTTTCTTTGCTTGCAGCATTGCTGTTGGTTATCTCCTTGTCCGGATGCGAAGAGCCGAAACTTCCTTCCCCGTTTCATGCCAGCGATGTAAGCTTGCCTCTGGCCGGGGCGAATTTCAGCTTGACCGACCAGAATGGCAAGCCCCGTATGTTGGCGGATTTTCGTGGCAAAGTAGTCGCGCTGTTTTTCGGTTATACCCACTGCCCTGATGTTTGTCCGACTACGCTGGCCGATCTTGCGCAAGTGCTGGACATGTTGGGGAAGGATGCCGAAAGAGTGCAAGTTCTGTTCATTACGGTCGATCCGGAACGCGATAAGCCCGAGATGCTGGCGAAATTCGTGTCCGCTTTTCATCCGGCCTTTCTGGCGCTGTACGGGGATGATACAGCCACTGCGCGGGCAGCCAAGTCATTTTATGTGACTTACCAGAAACAACCGACCTCTTCAGGCTATAGCGTGGATCACAGCGTCGGAACGTTTCTGATCGATCCTGAAGGCAGGGTGCGGTTGCGCGCTCCGCTCGGACAGAGCCCCGCATGGATTGCTGAGGATATTCGGTCATTGCTTGCTGGGGTATGATGAATATTATCGGAACAGGGCAACCTTGCTTGACCCTGTGTTGACGACGGAGGCAATTTTCAGGGCGAAAACGACAATGGGAAGGCTTTTCCAATGATGTTGATAATTATTTTTCCGTTTGTCATTCATGGCTGAAGCGAGAGGATATATCCCGGCTGGCAAGATGTGGGTGCTGCTGCGAGAGTCCCGCTGGCTGCTGTTTACTGCTTGCGCGATTTATTTCACCGTGGCGTTATATGGTTACGATCCTGCCGATCCCGCCTGGTCGCACAGTGTCAGTAGTGCTGTGACCAGCAACCCCGGTGGAGTTCTGGGTGCGTATCTTGCCGATATGCTGTTTTACCTTTTCGGTTTTTCCGCCTGGTGGTGGGTGGTGTTCATGCTGCAGAGGGTTTGGGCGGGTTATCACCAGTTGCGTCCCGACAGCATCTTCAGCAGGCGCGCCTGGTGGGTCTCTCTGGCCGGCTTCGCGGTTTTGCTGCTTGCCAGCAGCGCGCTCGAAGCGATGCGCTTGTATACGCTGAACGTCACTTTGCCACTTAGCCAGGATGGAAAGCTCGGCGCCGGCGGTATGTTCGGAATCATGCTGGGTGATGCGCTGCCAGGATTGTTTGGCTTTACCGGTGCGACATTGCTGCTGCTGGCGTTGATCGCGGCCGGATTCAGTCTGTTCAGCGGATTGTCCTGGTTGCGGTTCGTGGATTGGCTGGGGGCATTGCTGGAAAATGCTTGGCAATTTTCGCGGCTTGCCTGGCAGACCTATCAGGACCGGCGTATCGGTGCGCAAGCGATGAACGAGCGTGTCGCCGTCGTTGAAGAGGAAAAGAGGCGCGTCGAGGAGCACCTCCCGATACATATCGAAATGCCCCAGTATGAGGTGGCCAAGTCAGCCCGTGCCAAAGCTGAGAGGCAGACATCGCTGTTCGCCGAAATACATGACTCGACTCTTCCGCCGCTGCATCTGTTGGATCAGGCGGTACAGCATGTCGAGGTCGTTTCTGCAGATACGCTGGAGTTCACTTCGCGTCTGATCGAGCGCAAACTGAAAGATTTTGGCGTGGAGGTGAAGGTGGTTGCCGCGTACCCCGGCCCGGTGATCACCCGCTATGAGATCGAACCAGCTGTCGGCGTTAAAGGCAGCCAGATCACCAATCTGGTGAAGGACTTGGCGCGCGCACTGTCGGTGGTGAGCATACGCCTGGTGGAAACGATACCGGGCAGAGCCTATATGGCACTGGAGTTGCCCAATTCGAAAAGGCAGATGGTGCGGCTGTCCGAGATTCTCAGTTCGCAGGTTTATGCCGACATGGGTTCGATGCTGACCATTGCGATGGGCAAGGACATTTCCGGCAAACCGGTGGTCGCCGATCTGGCCAAGATGCCGCATGTGCTTGTGGCGGGCACGACCGGTTCGGGAAAGTCGGTGGCGATCAACGCGATGATACTGAGCCTGCTCTACAAGGGAACTCCCCAGCAGGTGCGCCTGTTGCTGATTGACCCGAAGATGCTCGAGTTGTCGGTGTACGAGGGCATTCCGCATCTGCTGGCGCCGGTGGTCACCGACATGCGCCAGGCAGCATCGGCGCTCAACTGGTGCGTACAGGAAATGGAGCGGCGTTACCGGCTGATGTCCGCGCTGGGAGTGCGCAACATCGCCGGATACAACCAGAAGGTGCGCGATGCGATAAAGGACAGGCAGCCGCTCAACAATCCTTTCACGGTGACACCGGAGAACCCCGAGCCGCTCGAAGAGTTGCCGCTGATCGTCGTTTTCATCGACGAGCTAGCCGACATGATGATGGTGGTGGGCAAGAAAGTCGAAGAACTGATCGCGCGCCTTGCGCAGAAGGCGCGCGCTTCCGGCATCCATCTGGTGCTGGCGACCCAGCGCCCTTCGGTGGATGTGATCACCGGTCTGATCAAGGCCAACGTGCCGACGCGCGTCGCATTCCAGGTTTCCAGCAAGATCGATTCGCGTACCATACTCGACCAGATGGGTGCGGAGACCCTGCTGGGCCAGGGTGATATGTTGTATTTGCCCCCGGGCACGGGTTTTCCGCAACGAGTGCACGGAGCGTTCGTGTCCGACCAGGAGGTGCATCGGGTCGCAGAATATCTGAAGGCACAGGGCTCGCCCCAGTATGTCGAGGGAGTGCTGAGTTCTCTGGAAGATTCGGAAGGCAGCGGGGACGGGATGGTGAGCATGGATGCCGAGGCCGATCCGCTCTACGATCAGGCTGTAGAGATCGTGCTCAAATCGCGGCGTGCGTCGATCTCGCAGGTGCAGCGCCATTTGCGTATCGGGTACAACCGCGCCGCGCGCCTGGTCGAACAGATGGAAGCTGCAGGCCTGGTGTCGCCGATGCAGAGCAACGGCAACCGCGAAGTGATCGCTCCGATGCGGCGGGAATAAGGATGGTGCAGCACTCGCCATCCACACTTCCTTGCCCGATTCACAATTCCTCGTACTGAGAAACAACCATGAAATTTATTCTTTCTGCCTTGATGCTTTTTTTCTTTTCGCTCACGGCACATGCTGGAGCAATCGATAAACTCAAGATATTTATCGCTGCGACACATTCCGCAAAGGCGGATTTCAGCCAGGAGGTTTTCGATCAGGCCGGCAAACGTATCCAAAGGTCATCGGGGGTCATGCAGTTCCGGCGTCCGGGCAACTTCCGCTGGACTTACCAAAAACCTTACTAACAGCTTATCGTCGGCGACGGTGAGAAATTCTGGTTGTACGATGCGGACCTGAACCAGGTGACAGTGAAGAAACTGGATGCGGCATTGGGTAGCAGCCCGGCTGCGTTGCTTTCCGGCAGCAACGAGATCGAAAACGGCTTTACCCTGACGGAAGACGGCAGCAGGGACCGGCTGGAATGGTTGCGGGCGATACCCAGGGCCCAGGACAGCGGTTTCGAAAGGATACGCATGGCCTTCGATGACCAGGCCGGCCTGGCCGTCATGGAACTGTTCGACACGTTCGGAAACAGGACCGTGCTGAAATTTTCCTCGATGCAGCGCAACCCGGAGATTCCGGATCGACTGTTTCGATTCACCCCGCCCAAAGGCGCGGATGTGTTGAGCGATTAATGCCAATTCCATTGCATCGGTGAAACTGCATTGACTTTCCAGCTCACTCCCAGTCGTGGCAAATACACTGAAGAAACCACTAGCCAATCCACTACGCCGCAAAATACGCGGCAAGTGGCTGGTTATGCCAGTGTCGTTCGCTCTTCGTCGCCTTGTTTGACCTTCGAAATGGAATTGGAATAGCAGATGATTACTGGCAGCTTGTTCGCAGCATCTACACCCGCCGCGCCGCTGGCGGAGCGACTGCGTCCCAAGACCATCGATGAGGTCATCGGCCAGCCGCACTTGCTGGGCGATGGACGGCCGTTGCGGATGGCATTCCAGTCACACAAGCCGCATTCGATGATTCTTTGGGGTCCGCCTGGCGTGGGTAAAACCACACTGGCTCGGCTGATGGCTTCGGCCTTCGATGCCGAATTCGTGCCGCTGTCGGCGGTATTATCCGGCGTGAAGGATATCCGTGATGCTATCGCGCAGGCGCAACTGATGCTGCAACAGCATGGTCGGCACACCATCCTGTTCGTGGACGAGGTGCACCGCTTCAACAAGTCGCAGCAGGACGCATTTTTGCCTTTCGTAGAGCAGGGCCTTGTGACTTTCATCGGTGCGACCACCGAGAATCCGTCATTTGAGGTGAACAATGCGCTGCTTTCGCGCGCCCAGGTGTATGTGCTGCATGCCCTGTCGGCAGAGGAATTGGAGCAGTTGTTTACGCGCGCGCTCCAGATTGCCTTGCCGGAACTGGAGTTCGATGACGATGCGCGCGAGCGCATCATCGGCTATGCAGACGGCGATGCGCGCAGGCTGCTCAACGCGCTTGAGCAATTGCAGGTCGCGGCTCAGACCAAGGGCGTAAAAAATATAGGCAGCGCGTTCCTCGACAACACACTGGCACAGAATTTGCGCCGCTTCGACAAGGGCGGCGAGGCGTTTTACGATCAGATCTCTGCGCTGCACAAATCGGTGCGCGGCTCCAATCCGGATGCGGCCTTGTATTGGCTGGTGCGCATGCTGGACGGCGGCGCCGATCCGCTCTATCTGGCGCGGCGCATCGTGCGCATGGCTTGGGAGGACATCGGCCTGGCCGATCCTCGCGCGATCCATCTGGCACAGGATGCGGCACTGACTTACGAGCGGCTCGGCACACCGGAAGGTGAATTGGCACTGGCGCAGGCAATCATATATCTGTCCTGTGCACCAAAATCCAATGCGGGGTATGTCGCGTATAATGCCGCGCGCGCCTGGATTGCGGAGGATGGTTCGCGCGAGGTGCCGCTGCACC
>QJWF01000094.1 GCA_003235435.1 Nitrosomonadales bacterium | reverse complement strand
GCGACTCGCGATGGGACGGTACTGTGTGACCTGGGCCAGTTCGGCGCGTTGCGCGTTTCCGGGAATGACGCGGAGACGTTCCTGCAGAACCTGCTTAGCAATGATATCCGCGATGTTTCTACCAAGCGGGCGCAACTCAGCAGCCTGAACAGCCCCAAGGGCCGGTTACTGGCAACGCTGCTGATCTGGTGCAAAGCAGATGATTATCTGCTGCAACTGCCTCGCATTTTGTGCGAGCCGATACTCAAGAAGCTGGGGATGTATGTGCTGCGCGCCAAGGTAACGATCAGCGACGCGAGCGACGAGATAGTCACGCTGGGAGTATCGGGTGCAGATGCGCAGAAAATTCTGGGCGCCAGGTTCGGTGAGCTCCCGCAAGGACAGCTCGGCGTAGCTAGCACCGAATCGAGCAGCGTGATAAAAGTCGGCAACACGTGCTGGCAGATCAACACTGCGCCGCAGCATGCCCAGTTACTGTGGGCGGAATTAAAATCGGCGGCGCGGCCGGTCGGCAGCTCCTGCTGGGACTGGCTCAATATACGTTCCGGCATCCCGGTCATTCTGCCGCAGACCCAGGATCAATTCGTCGCGCAGATGGCAAACCTTGATCTGGTCAATGCCGTAAATTTCAAGAAGGGCTGCTATCCCGGCCAGGAGATCGTGGCACGTACGCAGTATCTCGGCAAATTAAAACGGCGCATGTACCTGGCCCATATCGACTGCAGTGAAGCACCCCAGCCCGGGGACGATCTGTTCAGTGCGGACATGGAAGGGCAGCCCAGCGGAACGATTGCCAATGTTGCCGCTGCTCCGCCAGGCGGTTACGACGTTCTCGCCGTGTTGCAGATTTCCAGCAAAGATTCCCGGCAGGTGCACTGGAAGTCTTTGCATGGCATCGTGTTGCAGTTTTTGCCGCTGCCTTATACGCTGCCGGCCATTTGACCATCAGAGCATCGGAATTAACCATGCCATCTGCAAGTATTGCCGCCGCGTGACCGGCTCGAGGTGCTGGAAAAGCACATGGGAAGCCGTTTTGACAGCTATGCTGTTCCGGTCCAAACCGACAAACGCTTCAACGACGAAGTATCCGTGCGCATTTGACATTGCAATCCGAAACGCTGCACGAAGCAACCCGGAAACGGGAAGTATAATGGCGCTGAAGTGCTGTAATCCGACTCAATTGCTCAAGTGCATCACGAATCGGATTGACTTCGACGATCCTTTGAACAACACTTCAACACACGTTTTCCGGCATATCACGACAAACATGCCACTCAAAAAGCACAGATCGCCATGAACCTGCCCGATTCGCTTTTCGACAGCGATTGGCTGTGGCTATGCAACCTGATGTTTTTCATCGTGCTGATTCGCGCACTTCAACTCGCGAGATGGCGCGAGATGTTCGAAAACACGATGCGCACCAACGCGCTGATCGGCCTGCTGTTCTGCACTCCCGTTTTCTGGCAACTCAATGCGGGCATCCATCCGGGATTCAATTTCCACCTGATAGGATCGACACTGTTCCTGCTCATGTTCGGTTGGCCGATCGGACTGATAGCGCTCTCCGGCGTCATGCTCGGCACATGGATATATTCGGGTATCAGCCTTGTTACACTGGGCATAAACGGATTGCTGATGCTGGCGATACCGATGTTGTTCAGCGAATGGCTGCTGCGCTTCAGCCAACGCCACCTGCCCAAGAATTTCTTCATATTCGTGCTGCTTAACGGATTTGCCGGTTCGGGCTTTGCAACTGCGGCGATGATGCTGGTCACCACACTGATGATGCTGGCCCTCAGTCACTACACCTGGGCTGAGATCCAGTACCATTATTTCATCCCTGCACCTATCCTGATATTTGCCGAGGCATTCGCCACCGGCGCGGTACTCACCGGATTCACCGTGGCACAACCGGAAGCGGTGAAAAGTTTCAGTGTGGATGAATATCTAACCGGAAAGTAGCTTCAGCCGCATCTTGATGTGCGGCAAGCCAGCATCAATGAATGTCTCGCCCTCTTCGACAAAATCGAACTTGCGGTAGAACGGCACGGCATAAGTCTGCGCATCGACATCGACCTGCTTGTAGTCATGGGAACGCGCGTAATTGAGCAGCGCTTCCATGATGGCAGTACCGACCTTTTGCTTGCGCCATTGCGGCAACACAGAGATGCGTCCGATGTGCCCGTCGGCCATCATGCGCCCGCAACCGATTGCGTCGCCTTTATGGCTGAGCGCCAGAGCGTGACGACACTGCTCATCCAAGCCATCCCACTCCAGTTCGGCCGGGACATTCTGTTCTTTAATAAATACCGCTTCGCGGATCGATTTCAGCAATGGTTCGCCATCTTTCCAGGGAACCAGGCTGACCGTGAAAGAGTTGGACATATCGCTCTCCGTGAAGAATCACTCCAAGATATCGACTTCGATACCGGCAGGCACCAGATCAAACAATTCGACCAGATCGGCATTGCGCATGCGGATGCACCCGTGCGAACCTGGCGCGCCAAGCCTGACAATATCAGGAGTACCGTGTATGTAGATATAGCGCCGCATGGTATCTGTTTCTCCGAGCCGGTTAAAGCCCTTCTCGCATCCGGAGAGCCACAGGATGCGCGTCAGTATCCAGTCGCGTTCGGGGAATTGTGCGCCCAGTTCCGGCGTGTAAATCTCACCGGTCGGGCGACGCCGAACCAGTACAGTATTTTCCGGCAGTCCGGCGCCGATCTTGGCGCGAATGATATGCCTGCCGCGCGGCGTGCAGTAGCTTCCGGCAATTTCGCCCAGCCCTTTTGCAGATGTCGAAACTGCGTAGCTGTGCAGCAGTTTTCCTGCGTCATCCAGCAGATCGAGTTGTTGCAAGGGGATATGGATGTTGATTTTCATCTAAACATTCCCGCGACCCTTCTTCTGCTCAGCACGGCGTTCCGCGAAAAAATCGCTGAGGATAGCGCCGCACTGCTCCGCCAGCACCCCGCTGGTGACCTCGGTATGGTGGTTCAATAACTTTTCAGCAAACGCATCCACCACGCTCCCGCATGCGCCGGTCTTGGGATCGCTCGCCCCATACACGAGCCGGGCGATGCGCGCATGCATGACCGCTCCGGCACACATCAAACACGGTTCAAGCGTGACGAACAACTCGCAATCCACCAAACGGTAATTGCCCCGATGCCGCGCAGCATCGCGCAGCGCCGACATCTCGGCATGCGCGGTAGGATCGTGGCGCGAGATCGGCGCATTGAAACCGCGCCCGATGATCTCGCCACTCATCACCACGACCGCTCCCACCGGCACTTCTCCGGCGGCGAGAGCTCGGCTTGCCATATCCAGGGCGGCGCGCATGTAATCAGTGTCGTTCATCAAATAGCCATGTTGGCAGACTGCGGCAACCGTAGCACAACCATGGCAATTTGACGAGGTCGCGATGATGCTTGCCTTTAGCGCGGTTTTTGACAAGAATGGCGCCCTCTCTATTGGGTTTATTCATGTCAGACAACACGGTTTCAGATTTTTCCCTGCCCGCAACGGGCAACCGGACCTTCACTCTATCCGGCGCGCGAGGCAAGCATCTGGTCATCTATTTTTACCCCAAGGACAACACGCCAGGCTGCACCTCCCAGGCACAGCAATTTCGTGACCTGTACGAAAGCTTCAAGAAGGCGAATTGCGAGGTGGTCGGAATCTCGCGCGACAGTATCAGGTCGCATGAGATTTTCAAGGCCAAGTTCACTTTGCCGTTTGCGCTGCTCTCGGATACCGATGAAACCGTCAGCGAATTGTTCGGCGTGATCAAACTGAAGAAAATGTACGGCAAACAGGTGCGCGGCATCGAGCGCAGCACCTTCGTTTTCGACAAGGATGGCGTTTTGCGCCGCGAATGGCGTGGCGTCAAGGCTGATGGCCACGCCCATGAAGTTCTGGAATTCGTCACCACCATCAACTAAAGGAAGCTTAATGTCACCAGCCACAAGAAAGAATCCTGCAGAAGACGAAGTTAATAACGAAACCAAACTGTTCGTGCTGGATACCAACGTGCTGTTACATGACCCGACCAGCCTGTTCCGTTTCGAGGAACACGATATATGCCTGCCGATGCTGGTACTGGAAGAGCTGGACGACAAGAAAAAGGGCATGACGGAAGTCGCGCGCAATGCAAGACAAGCCAGCCGCTTCCTGGACGAGATAGTCAGCGATGCACCGCATAAAATAGATGAAGGTATCGCGCTTGAATCGCCTGCGCACAAGAACTGTACCGGTCGCCTGTACCTGCAAACCGAATTCGTCAACAATGATCTGCCGCCAAACATGGCGCACGGCAAAGCGGACAATGCCATTCTCGCCGTAGTCATCCACTTGCAGCGCAAACAGCCGGAGCGCTCGGTGATTCTGGTTTCCAAGGATATCAACATGCGCATCAAGGCGCGTGCACTGGGCCTGGAAGCACAGGACTATTTCAACGACAAGGTGCTGGAAGACTCCGACCTTCTCTACACCGGCGTGCTGCCTTTGCCAGTTGATTTCTGGGACACTCACAGCAAGGACATGAAGTCCTGGCAGAAGGAAGGACACACCTTTTACCAGATCCAGGGCCCGCTGTGCGGGGCGTTATTCGTCAATCAATTCGTTTATCAGGAAAATGACAGCACGCCGTTTTACGCCGTGGTAATGGAACAGAATGACCAGACCGCGCTGCTTCGCACACTGACCGATTACACCCACAGCAAGAACAATGTCTGGGGGATCACTGCACGCAATCGTGAACAGAATTTCGTGCTCAATCTGCTGATGAATCCCGAGATCGATTTCGTGACGCTGCTTGGGCAGGCAGGTACAGGCAAGACCCTGCTGACACTCGCCGCCGGTTTGCTGCAGACTCTGGAAAACAAATTATATTCGGAAATCATAATCACCCGCGTAACTGTTCCTGTCGGCGAGGATATCGGTTTTTTGCCGGGTACTGAAGAGGAAAAGATGACTCCGTGGATGGGCGCGCTCGAGGATAACTTGGATGTTCTGAACAAGACCGATGATGAAGGGGGGGATTGGGGGCGCGCTGCAACCCGTGATCTGATCCGTTCCCGCATCAAGGTAAAGTCGCTCAATTTCATGCGTGGCCGCACTTTTTTGAATAAATATGTGATCATAGACGAAGCTCAGAATCTCACCCCCAAGCAAATGAAGACGCTGGTGACCCGTGCCGGACCCGGCACCAAAGTGGTGTGCCTGGGCAACATCGCGCAGATCGATACTCCTTACCTCACCGAGGGCAGCTCCGGTCTGACCTATGTGGTGGATCGATTCAAGGGATGGGCGCACGGAGGACATGTCACCTTGCTGCGCGGAGAACGCTCCAGGCTGGCTGATTATGCCGGCGATGTCTTGTAGATTAATTATGGACAAACCCGTAGAAAAATCCGATGACGAATGGCGCAAAGAACTCACACCCGAGCAGTTCCGAGTGTGCCGCCAGTGCGGGACCGAACCGCCTTTTACCGGGGCGTACTGGGATTGCCACGATGCGGGGATATACCGCTGCGTGTGCTGCGGCAATGCCTTGTTCGATTCGGGCGCCAAATTTGATTCCCTCTCCGGCTGGCCGAGTTATTGGCAACCCATACAATCCGAAAGCGTCGCGACGCGCACTGATACGAGTTACGGAATGAAACGTGTGGAAGTCAGCTGCAGGCAGTGCGGTGCACACCTTGGACATGTGTTCGACGATGGCCCGAAACCTACCGGACTGCGCTATTGCATCAACTCAGCCTCGCTCAAGCTGGAAAAGAAATAGCATCATGAAATTATTGTTCGATCTATTCCCGGTCATCCTGTTCTTCGTCGCCTTCAAGGTCCAGGGCATCTACGTCGCCACTGCGGTTGCGATCGCCGCAACGACAGTGCAGATCGCATGGACGAAATACCGGCATGGCAAGGTTGATGTGATGCTTTGGGTGAGTTTTGCGATCATAGCAGTATTTGGCGGAGCAACGCTGCTGCTGCACGACGAAGCCTACATCAAGTGGAAACCGACCGTGCTTTACTGGATGTTTTCCGCTATCCTGCTTGTTTCGAATGTTGCGTTCAACAAAAACCTGATGAGACTGTTGCTGCATGAGAAAATTGCGCTGCCACTACATGCATGGAATCGCCTCAACCTGAGCTGGAGCCTGTTCTTTGCTGTGCTCGGCTTCATCAACCTGTATGTGGCTTTCAATTATTCCACAGACAGCTGGGTAAATTTCAAACTGTTCGGTTTCACAGGACTGATGCTGGTGTTCATACTGGCGCAGGGCGCGTGGCTGGCTAAATATGTGGATGAAAAGAAGGAGAATAACTGATGAAATACTCGAAAAGCCGTAGCCGACCGTTCGCCATATCTTCGGGATGCTGCTGATGTGGTACGCTATTTTCGGCCATGACATCCCTGACAGCCTGGACAAGCGCAAGGCAGCACGGCCCGCACACCTGTCGCGCCTGCAGGCTCTGCAGGATGAAGGCAGGTTGCTGCTGGCGGGGCCTTTCCCCGCGGTGGACGCGGAAGACCCTGGCGCGGCCGGATTCACCGGCAGCCTGATCATCGCGGAATTTGCCACGCTGCAAGCTGCGCAAGCATGGGCGGATGCCGACCCCTATGTCGCTGCGGGCGTATACCAGAACAAAACTGTGAGGCCTTTCAAGAAAGTGTTCCCTTCGTGAGCCGCATTGCATCCATGCGCGCTCTCTTGGCTGTGCTCGATCCTGTCTCGATCGACATCATCGACGAAAGCCACAAGCATGCCGGGCACGCCGGTGCGCGCGATGGCGGCGGACACTACGTACTGAACATTGTCTCCGAGCGGTTCGCAGGCAAAAACACGGCGGAACGCCACCGTATGATATATTCGGCGCTTGAAACAATGATGAAACAGAAAATTCACGCCCTCGCCATACTGGCGAAAACTCCAGATGAATCTTAACTTCAACAATTTGATAATATTTTGAGGATCAGCAATGTTTAATACTGAAAAGTTGGCAACACTGGCAATATTGGGATCACTGGTGATCAACACCGCATATGCCGAAGACAAATCTGCCGCATTGGTAAATGGAGTGTCGATTCCGCAATCCCGTATTGATTTGCGCGTTAATGTCGCCGCCCAGCAAGGGCAGCCTGACACACCGGAATTGCGCAAGGCAATCCGCGAAGACATGATCAACCTCGAGGTACTTTCCCAGGAAGCTGCAAAGCTCGGACTTGGCAAGGATCCAGAAGTAACACAACAACTCGAGCTAGCCAGACAATCGGTGCTGGCCAATGCATTCGTGCAGGATTATGTCCAGAAACATCCGTTCAGCGACGATACGCTCAAGCAGGAATACGAAAAGCTGAAGGCCAATGTCGGTACGAAGGAATACAAGGCTCGCCATATCCTAGTGGAGACCGAGACTGAAGCCAAAGCCATAATTGCGCAACTCGGCAAAAAAGCAAAATTCGAAAAACTGGCCGAAAAATCCAAGGATGCCGGTTCAGCCGAGCACGGTGGCGAACTGGATTGGGCAGTACCCGGCAACTTCGTGCCACCTTTTGCCAGCGCGATGGTCGCACTCAAAAAAGGTGAGTACACCAAGGAACCGGTGGAGTCGCAATTCGGCTGGCACGTCATCAAACTGGATGATGTGCGCGAACTGAAAGTTCCGACTTTTGACGAATTCAAACCCCAATTGCTGCAACGCATGCAGCAACAAATGGTCCAGAATGCGATTTCTGAACTTCGCGACAAGGCCAAGATCGAGTAAGCCTACTCTTTCACAGCGACACAAAAAAGGACACAGAAATGTGTCCTTTTTCTATTTTCCAACACAAAAACATATATCTCCCGCCGTCATTTTCTCGACACTTATAGTCAATATTTCAACAACATAGCAAAGAACTTGGCCATTCTACTTCACTGAATTGCATAAATTCCCTTAAATTTCAGTTAATTAATGAATTGAGGCGCCTTGTGCATTATATGGCATAGTCTATGCTGTTTATTGACCATGCACAAAATATCTTGAGATTTAAGCCATGATTACAAACATCACGCAGGAAATGGGGGGAATCCGGAATCATAAAAATATATGCTATTCCGGCGTGACCGGAAACTAAGGATGGGGCTGATGAAGTATTCTGGATGCCACATCCCACGAAACCGCACCGGATGGATAAAGGTGTGGTTCTTGATGTCACTATTCGTTTCTCAAATCAGTTGGGCAATTGGAACACTTTCCGGCACATCCATAAGCAATACAGCAACCGTTTCTTATTTGCTGGGCGCAGTCCCACAACCAGACCTCTCTGCAACATCAGCCGCCGTCCTCGTCGATGAAAAAATCAACCTGACCGTTACCGGCGGCGTCACCACAAACGTGGCGGCCGGATCAACAATTCAGGCGACACCCTTTACTGTAACCAACAATGCCAACAGCGCGCTGGACTTCGCGTTGACTGTCACTGACGTGATCGGAGGCGACCAGTTCGACCCTCTCCCCCTTTCTTGCAGCGCGTTCGTTGAAAACGGAACCACGCCAAATTATCAGGCGGGGCAGGACACAGCCACCTTTATCGACGAACTCGCGGCCAACGCATCCGCGACGGTATACGCTGTGTGCGATATACCCGGTTCCCTGGCTCTTGGCGACACAGGATTTGTTGGTCTGACTGCAATTGCCCAAGGTAACTTCAATGCGGCGGGTTACGTCCCATCAACTGGAGTATTGGGTGGCTTATTGGCGGAGGCCGCAGCCAATACCGCTAGCGTGGACATAGCACTTGCCGATATCGGTGGAACCGAGGATTTGGCACGTGATGCAAAACACTCTGCACATAACACCTACCTGATCGGCGGCGCAGCGGTATCGGTCGCCAAAACAGTAACCAGTATTCTTGATCCGAATGGAACATCAGTACTGATGCCGGGCGCAGTGATCACTTACCAGATCACTGTCGACGTAACCGGTTCGGGGTCTGTCACCAATCTGACAATCAATGACCCGTTGCCGGCAAATACCTCTTATGTATCGAACAGCATCAGTTTGGATGGCGTCCCAAAAACCGATGCTATCGATGCCGACAATGTTCAGTTCTCAGCCAATACCGTTACTGTTTCGCTGGGTAATGTTGCCGCCCCGGCGAACCATGTCATCACATTTCGCGCAACGATCAACTGATTGAAGGAGACCCACCATGACAATTTCGCGTTTATTTTTCACCACCACCCTGATTGCCTTGTTTGGCAGTTTCGCTTCGGTCGTACATGCAGCTGATGCTTCCATAAAGGTAACCAGCATCGCCCAGACAGAAGTCGAAGTGGCCGACAAAAGTGGCAAAAGATCCGTGAAACGCACTCCTGTCGAGAAAGCCGTTCCGGGTTCAGAAGTGATATTCACCACCACCTTCGAGAACACCATCGACAAAGCCGCCAGCAACATCGTTATTAACAACCCGATTCCGACGGACACTGAATACAAGGCGGGAAGTGCCTTCGGCAAGGATTGCGAGATCCTTTTTTCCACCGATGGCGGCAAGACCTTCGGCCATGCCGACGAGTTGAAAGTCAAGGATAAGGAAGGAAAGGAGCGCAATGCCCTACCAAAGGAATACACACATATCCGCTGGACATACAAAGCTCCGCTCTCTCCGGGAAAATCCAGCGAAGTCGGTTTCCGCGCAATTATAAAATGAGGAGTTAGGCATGCGTATCCACTATTCGAGACACCCCTCCCGTTACCTGCTCTTTGAGCCCATGACGGATCCGCCGTGGATCCGTTCCCCGTTTTCTGTGCGGGGCTGGACTATGGGTTCAGGACCACCATGAACAACCAGTTCCGGTATTTTTTCAATCAGCAATAAATTTCAAGCACTACTTTTAAGGAGAATCAAGATGAAATATCTCAATATTACGAGCGGCCCTCCCAAGCTCGTCGCACTGTTGACTGGAGCGGCGCTGCTGGGTCTGGTATCGCAAAGCGTGTTGGCGCTGGGCACTGCCACCGGCACTGCCATCAGCAACACTGCAACGCTGTCATACACAGTCGGCGGTGTCGACCCAACCGGAGGTGTAGGTATCCCTGCAACTTCCACAGCATTTGTGGTGGACGCGAAGATCAACCTGACTGTTGCCGGAACAGGCGTAGCCATTCCCGTGGTTCCGGGTTCATCTGCGCAGGTTGCCACATTTACCGTAACCAACAATGCCAACAATGCGCTGGACTTCACCCTTGCAGCAAGCCAGCCGGTAGGCGGAACATATCTGACATTGACTGACACCTTTGATGCGACAGCCTGTTCCACTTTTGTGGAAAGCGG
>QJWF01000224.1 GCA_003235435.1 Nitrosomonadales bacterium | reverse complement strand
CACCTTAAGCAATAATACCATCCCCGGCATCGCCAGTAGCGCGCATAGAAAGAAGAATACCGTCCATCCCGTCTGCTCCACCAGCCAGCCGGTCGCGGCGTTGGCAAAGGTGCGCGGCACCGCCATCAGGCTCGTGAACAGCGCGAACTGGGTGGCGGTATAGGCAGGGTGTGTCGTGCGCGCGATGAAGGCGACGAAGGCGACGGTGCCGAGCCCCACGCCGAGCGCCTCGAGACCGATCACAAAGGCGAGCCGGACGAGTTCCGTACCGGTGATCTCAGCATGGTGCCCCAACGACGCGAGCCAGGCGAAGCCGAAGATGGACACGACCTGCACCACGCCGAACAGCCAAAGCGCGCGGTTGATGCCGAGCTTCACCATCCACAGCCCGCCGAGCAACCCTCCGATCACCGCCGGCCACAGCCCGGCATTCTTGGCGACCAGGCCGATCTGGGTTTTGCTGTATCCCATGTCGAGATAGAACGGCGTGGCCAGCGCGGTGCACATGCTGTCGCCGAGCTTGTAGAAGAACAGGAAGGCGAGGATCAGCAATGCGCTGTCCCAGCCCTTGCGCGTGATGAATTCATGGAACGGTTCGACCACCGCCTCGCGCAGCGTTTTGGGCGGAGAGGCTCGATGCGGCTCCTGCACCATCAGCGTCATCGCGATGCCAGGTAGCATGAACAATGCGGTGATGATGAAAACCGTACTCCACGGCAGGAAATCGGCGAGAATCAGCGAAAGGGAGCCGGGCACCAGACCGGCAATGCGGTAGGCATTCACATGCACCGCATTGCCCAATCCCAGTTCATGATCCGCCAGCAATTCGCGCCGGTAGGCATCCAGCACGATGTCCTGGGTTGCGCTGAGAAATGCGAGCAGCGTGGCAATCCATGCAACTGCAGCCAAGTCTTTTAGCGGTGAGAACGTACCGATCGCGGCAATCACCACCAGTAAAGCAACCTGCGTAACCAGCATCCAGCCTCGCCGCCTGCCGAATGCAGGCACGACGTAGCGATCGAGCAGCGGCGACCAGATGAACTTCCATGTATAGGGAAACTGAATCAACGCGAACAACCCGATGGTCTTGAGATCGACCTGCTCGCTGCGCAACCATGCAGGAACGAGGTTGAACAGCAGGTACAGCGGCAAGCCCGAGGCAAATCCGGTGAACACGCAGATCAGCATGCGCCGGGTAAAGAGCTGCCGCCAGACGCTCATGCGCTGCGCTGAAACCGGTATACCGCAGTACTGCCAAACAGATTCGGCAGCATTTGAACTTCGCTCTCCCCGGTCATCACACGGCGATCCAGGATCTGCACTTTCTGTTTGGCGCAGAAATCCTCGAAGTCGTGCAGGGTGCACAGATGCACGTTAGGCGTGTCATACCACTGATAGGGGAGATCGCGGGAAACCGGCATGTTACCGCGCAGTATTTTCAGACGGTTGCGCCAGTAGCCGAAGTTGGGGAAGCTGACGATACCCGCCCTTCCCACGCGCAGGATCTCCTGCACCAGCGCTTCCGTGTGGCGTATGGCCTGCAATGTCTGGGACAGGATCACGTAATCGAACGACAATGTCTCAAACCCAGACAAGCCGGTATCGAGATCGTCCTGGATCACATTCACGCCGTTCCTGATACACGCGACGATGTTGGCGTCGTTGATATCGACACCGTAGCCGCGCACCTCGCGCATGTCCCGCAGGAAACGCAGCAAACTGCCATCACCGCAACCGAGATCCAGTACCGACGCACCTTTGGGTATCCATGCCGCGATGGCCGCGAAGTCCGGCCGGGCAGAAGCCAGTTCGACGGAAACGTGAGCGCTCATGCTGAGAATTCTCCGGCTATGCGGTTGAGATAAGCGCGCATCACATCGTGATAATGCTGATCCTGCATCAGGAACGAATCGTGACCGTGCGTCGAGGTAATTTCTGCATAGCTCACGTTCAAGCGGTTGTGCAGCAGAGCCTGGACAATGGCACGCGAACGCTCGGGCGCAAAGCGCCAGTCCGTAGTAAACGACAACACAAAAAATCTGGCCTGCGCTGCTGCGAATGCCTTGTCCAAGTTACCTTCAAATTCGCGCGCAGGATCGAAGTAATCCAGCGCCTTGGTCATCAGCAAATAGGTGTTGGCGTCAAAATATGCAGCGAATTTGTCGCCCTGGTAACGCAAATATGATTCGATCTCGAATTCAATGTCATAGGTAAAGCCTAACTTGCCGGCGCGCAGACTTCTTCCGAATTTGTCCGCCATCGCGTTGTCGGACAAGTAGGTGATATGTCCGAGCATGCGCGCCAGCCTGAGGCCGCGAGTTGGCACGACGTTGTACTGATAAAAATCGCCACCATGAAAATCCGGGTCAGTGAGAATCGCATTGCGCGCCACATCATTGAACGCGATATTCTCAGCAGTCAGATGAGGCGCGGCAGCAATCACCAATGCGTGGCGTAGCCGTTCGGGATAAGACAGCGACCATTGCATCGCCTGCATGCCGCCCAAGCTGCCGCCAAGCACGGCGGCAAATTGTTCGATACCCAACAAGTCGGCGAGACGTGCTTGCGATTCAACCCAGTCCTCCACCGTTACCACTGGAAAACTCGCGCCGTACGGCTTGCCGATATCCGGATTGATGCTGGATGGCCCGGTAGAGCCATGGCAGCCGCCCAGGTTGTTGACACCGACAACATAAAACTTATCGGTATCAACAGGTTTGCCAGGGCCGATCATGTTGTCCCACCAACCGATGTTCTTGGGATTATCGGCGTAATAGCCTGCTAAGTGATGGTTCCCCGACAATGCATGGCAGACCAAGATTGCATTAGATCTGTCAGCATTCAGCTTTCCATAGGTTTCATACACCAATTCATAGCGCGGCATTACGGCACCGCTGCGAAATTTCAGCGGTGTTTCAAATGCTGCGCGCTGCGCGCTGACGATGCCTAAGGTGTTTATTGCGTTCAAAATATTTGCCTAAAAAAAACCCGTTCAGCTTGCGCGGATCGGGTTGATTCGCTTTAGCTGGAATTATTAAAGTGCCCCGCAAGCTGATGTCAAATCGGCACTGAAATGGAGTTTCCGTGTTTTGTGAAATCCTGTCAATGAATTCCGGATGGAATATGCCCAAATTAGAGACCGAAACTTGCCGAATTCTGATACCTGAGGATCCAAAATTAGAGATGTCTA
>QJWF01000178.1 GCA_003235435.1 Nitrosomonadales bacterium | reverse complement strand
ACGCAATCGCAACTACTTCAATTATTTTGATATTCATTCTATTATTCTCGCTGATTTTGCCGCAATCAGTATCTACCAGCTATTCGTGCCAGTCAATGCAAGCTTTCAATGAATTGGTGATTCTTAATATCACAATAGACTAGGTTGTAATCATCTGGCAACATATCGCCGGTTGAAAATTTGCGGTGTGGCTTTAGTTGTGGTTCAAAATATGTTATCAGGATGAACTATGAGAGGCTTTGGAGCAGTTCCCAGAAAATGCCCAATCACAGCGGAAGGTGAACAATATGGTCAACTTTAGTGGGGCATCCTCAAGGCAGATATTGGCGCTGGTTGCCTTGGTCATAGTGGCCGGAGCAGGCGCTTATTATTACTATGTGTATTTGCCTGAGAACGAAAGCACACCGGCTAGGGTGGTGCAAACGCCCGTAAAACGTCCGATAACTGTGCAGAAACCCGTGATCGCCAAGCCAGATCCTGAGCAAATCAAGCCGACAGCGTCGGCCGTACCGGCAACAGTCGCTTCGGGGCCGGTTGCCGCGCCATTACAGCTTGCAACAGTCCCGCCGAAAGTGACCTCGCCAGAACCGAAACCTGAATCGGTACAAGCTGAGCCAGAAGTGAAAAAAACCGTGGCGAAAAAACCCAGGGTAAAATCGCAGCCAGTGCGACCAGCTAAGGCCAGTAAATCGAGCGCTCCCCCAACGAGTCAGCAATTAACTCAGCCCGTTCCATTGGTGCTTCCAGAACCTGTCCCGGCCGCAGCGGATTTAGTTGTAACCACGCCGAAATACAACGATATGCTGACTGCAGCTTTGCGCGGTGACAGGGAAGCTGTCCAGCAGCTGCTGGAATTGGGCCGCTGGGTGGACAAGCCGGGCGAGAGCGGTTTGACACCGCTGATGGCGGCCATCATGAATAAGGACGCACTGATGGTGCAATTGTTGCTCGAGCACGGAGCAGAACCGACTGTGCAGGCACTCGATCTAGCAAGGAAAAACAAGGATTCCGCTATCGTAACGCTCCTGGAAAAGCACAGTGAACGGTAATCGCCATCCCTTAATAATAGCCAATGCCAAGCTATGCCAGTCCATGAGTTCGTGGTGGGCGATACTGGGTTCGAACCAGTGACCCCTGCCGTGTGAAGGCAGTGCTCTACCGCTGAGCTAACCGCCCCGGAACAGGGCGCGGATTAAAGCATACCGCAACTGGGACAGTCAATTCCCGACATGTTACAACTTGGTGCGCGCAAAGAACAAAGCCCGTAAAATGAGCGCTTCTTAATTGGCCATCCCGCTCAAGTCATGACCATACGCACCCGTTTTGCCCCCAGTCCCACAGGTTATCTGCATATCGGCGGCGCTCGCACCGCTTTATTCTCGTGGGCGTATGCGCGGAAGTCTGGCGGCACGTTCATCCTGCGCATCGAAGATACCGATCTTGAGCGATCAACCCTTGAGTCGGAACAGGCTATCCTGGACGGCATGGCGTGGTTGAATCTTGATTATGATGAGGGGCCGTTCTATCAGATGCAGCGCATGGACAGGTACCGGGATGTACTGCAGCAGTTGCTGGATGAGGGAAAGGCTTATTACTGCTACACATCATCATCGGAACTGGACGCGATGCGCGAGGCACAGCGCGCGCGAGGCGAGAAACCGCGTTACGATGGCTACTGGCGCCCGGAACAGGGAAAGGTTCTGCCGGCTCCCCCTGAGGGTGTCAAGCCGGTGGTGCGATTCAAGAATCCAGCGCATGGCGTGGCAGCCTGGGACGATATGATCAAGGGCAAGATCGTGTTCGAGAATAGCGAACTGGATGACCTGATCATCGCGCGTGCTGACGGCACGCCGACCTACAATTTCTGCGTAGTGGTGGACGATCTGGACATGGGCATCACGCAGGTGATCCGCGGCGACGATCACATTAACAACACACCTAGGCAGATCAACATACTCAAGGCACTGGGTGTTCCCATCCCGCAATATGCGCACGTACCGATGATACTGGGCAGCGACGGGGAACGACTGTCCAAGCGGCATGGGGCAGTGAGCGTGATGCAATATGCCGAAGACGGCTATTTGCCCGAAGCATTAGTCAATTACCTTGCGCGTCTGGGCTGGTCGCACGGTGATGAAGAGATTTTCTCCATGCAGCAGTTCGTCGCATGGTTTGATCTGCGCCACATCAGCAAATCTGCTGCACAATTCAATCCCGAGAAGCTGCGCTGGCTCAACCAGCACTATATCAAGCTGGCCGATAACGCACGCCTGGAGGGGTTGGTACGCAAGCAACTTGTTGATCGCGGGGTAACGGCAGTCGATAGCCCAAAGCTGGAATCCGTGATCGCCCTGTACAAGGAGCGCGTGGCGACCCTGCTCGAGTTGGCGGATGAGGCGGAGGTGTTTTATATCGAAATACACCCGGCGCAGGATTTGCTTGATACGCACCTTGTGCCTGAAGTGTTGCCGGCGTTGCGCGAACTTGCAGCCAGATTTTCAGATGTTTCCTGGGAGGCAACCGCGCTGTCGGCATTGATAAAAGAAATGCTGACCAAGCATAATCTGAAGATGCCCAAGCTGGCGATGCCATTGCGCGTTATGCTGGTCGGACAGACACATACGCCGTCAGTAGATGCAGTATTGGCCTTGTTTCCGCGCGAAACCGTACAGGCGCGGTTGAGCCGCTACCTGTAAATATTGTTGTGATGTCGGCTTTACAAGCATAGGGCTCATCACTATAATGCGCGCTCTTTTTGGGGTGCATTGGGGGTATAGCTCAGCTGGGAGAGCGCTTGCATGGCATGCAAGAGGTCAGCGGTTCGATCCCGCTTATCTCCACCAAAAGAGCATTTCAATCCAAGTCCCCATCGTCTAGAGGCCTAGGACATCGCCCTTTCACGGCGGTAACACGAGTTCGAATCTCGTTGGGGACGCCATATAAATCAAAGGCTTGCATTTATTCAGGCCTTTTTTATTTTCTACTTTTCTCGGATTTATGTCTGAGATGTTTTGCAGGTGATAGATATTCCAAGTTATGCGTACGCCTGTAGCTGGGGCAGTGCTGTACCTTCGTATAAAGTCTTAAGGAGTTCCATCGCATGCCTGTAACTGTCTACCCTTGCTTCACACATCTTGCTAAGCAGCACATGAGCTAAGCCAATGCATTGACAGCCTGATGTCTTTCATAAAGATAGTAAG
>QJWF01000069.1 GCA_003235435.1 Nitrosomonadales bacterium | reverse complement strand
AAACCAACGAGGCGATCAAGCAAGCAGTACAGGCGGGCATGGGGCTGGGCATCCTGTCGCTGCACAGCATCGAACTGGAACTGGAGACAGGGCGCCTCGTGATGCTCAGTGTTGAGCACTTCCCCCTGCTGCGCCACTGGTATGTCACACACCGTAGCAACAAACGTCTGTCGGGCGCCTCTCTGGCGTTCAAGGATTTTTTGCTGAACGAGGCAGAATCCATCACCGCAGCACGCTGAGTGACCATGCACACCAGACTTTGCATCCAGATACTTACGCGTGCTTCAAGCAAATGAAGCCTCTATCACTATCCTTGACTCAGGATTTCGAAGTTTTCCTATACAACGCCGATTGCGCATGCGCCTGCAATCCCTCACCGAACGCCAGAACCGAGGCGATGTCGCCAAGTTCTTGTGCACCCTGTGCCGAAACCTGGATCAGGCTGCTGCGCTTCTGAAAATCGTACACGCCCAATGGAGACGAGAATCGCGCTGTGCCGGAAGTCGGCAACACATGGTTGGGGCCGGCACAGTAATCGCCGAGCGCTTCGGAGGTAAATCGGCCCATAAAAATAGCGCCGGCATGTTTCAGTTTGGGCAACCATGCTTGCGGATCCTCGACAGACAACTCGAGATGTTCAGGAGCGATACGGTTGCTGATCACGCAGGCTTCGTGCATATCGGCAACGTGGATCAGCGCACCGCGATGCGCCAGCGCGGCATGGATGATGTCGCGGCGCGGCATCTGCACGAGCAGGCGGTTGGCGCTTTGCGCCACAGCATCGATGAATTTCATATCAGGCGATAACAGGATCGCCTGAGCCAATTCGTCATGTTCGGCCTGCGAGAACAGATCCATCGCAATCCAGTCCGGGTCGGTCTGCCCGTCGCAGATCACCAAGATCTCCGACGGACCGGCGATCATGTCAATGCCGCAAGCGCCGAAAACCCGGCGCTTCGCCGCCGCAACATAGGCGTTGCCGGGGCCGACAATCTTGTCGACCCTGGGGATGGACGCGGTGCCGTAAGCCAAAGCCGCCACCGCTTGCGCTCCTCCGATCGTGAAAACCCTGTCGATGCCGGCCAGATAAGCCGCTGCCAGTACCAGCGGATTCTTCACACCATCCGGTGTCGGCACTACCATGATCAATTCAGAAACGCCGGCCACCTTGGCGGGCAGTGCGTTCATCAGCACCGATGATGGATATGCCGCCTTGCCGCCCGGCACATAAAGTCCGACGCGATCAAGCGGAGTCACCTGCTGACCAAGGAGAGTCCCGTCGCCATCGGTATAACTCCATGATGTTTGCACTTGCTTCTTGTGGTATTCAGTGACACGCTCTGCTGCCTGTTCCAGCGCGTTGCGCTGTTTGGCAGGTAATCCTTCAATTGCGTTGCGCAATTCGGCGCTCTGCAATTCCATTTCCGCAGGATTCTTCAATGCAAGGCGGTCGAACTTGCGGGTATATTCCAGAACCGCAGTATCGCCGCGCATGCGGACATCCGCCAGTATGCCGGCCACGGTCGCTTCGAGCTGTTCGTCTGCAGTCTCCTCGAAGGCCAGCAGTTTTTCGAGCTCTGCGTTGAAACCTGCGGCGCGGGAAGACAGTCTTCTGATATTCATGGCCTGATCGCTATGTTCATTTCCTGACGGGCTATTTCTTGATCGCTTTCGCAAATGCATCCAGCATCGGCTGGATTGCAGCATGTTTCAATTTCAGCGCGGCCTGGTTCACCACCAGTCGCGAAGAAATATCCTGGATATGTTCAACCGCCTTAAGGTGGTTTGCCTTAAGTGTGTTTCCGCTGCTCACCAGATCCACGATCGCGTCCGACAGCCCGACCAGCGGGCCCAGTTCCATTGATCCATACAATTTGATCAAGTCGACGTGCACGCCTTTGGCAGCGAAGTGTGCTCTTGCGGTCTGCACATACTTGGTTGCCACTCGAAGGCGCGCACCCTGACGCACTGCAGATTCGTAATCGAAGCCATCCCGCACCGCGACCATCATCCGACAACGCGCTATATTCAGGTCCAGCGGCTGGTAGAGCCCAGTACCGCCGTGCTCGTTAAGCACATCCTTGCCTGCCACCCCGAGATCGGCCGCCCCATATTGCACATAGGTCGGCACGTCGGATGCGCGCACTATGATCAGACGTACATCAGCCCGGTTGGTCGACAGTATCAGCTTGCGCGAAGATTCAGGATCTTCCAGTGCGTTGATGCCTGCCGCTTCCAGCAACGGTAGTGTTTCCTCAAAAATACGCCCTTTGGATAAAGCGATTGTTATCATTATCAAACCCCTGTTTACCTGATACGACGTATCTGGGCACCCAAAGCCGAAAGTTTAGCCTCGATATGTTCGTAGCCGCGATCAAGATGATAAATGCGGTCCACGATGGTTTCGCCCTGCGCGGCAAGACCAGCGATGACCAGACTTGCTGAGGCGCGCAAATCGGTCGCCATGATGGTCGCGCCTTCCAGCTGTGCGCAACCTTTGATCACCGCGGTGTTCCCTTCTACCTCAATCTGGGCGCCGAGACGGCGCAGCTCCTGTACGTGCATGAAACGGTTCTCGAAGATCGTCTCGACCACCATCGCGCTGCCCTCGGCGATAGTGTTCATCGCCATGAATTGCGCCTGCATGTCTGTGGGGAATGCCGGGTAAGGCGCGGTGCGAACATTCACCGCCAGCGGGCGTTTGTTCATCCGCAAACTGATCGTGCTGCCGGACACATTTATCACAGCGCCTGCCTCCTGCAATTTTTCAAGCACATTCTCGAGGATGTCGGCGCGCGCGTCGGTCAGTGTGATGTTGCCGCCCGACGCAGCAGCTGCGACCAGAAACGTGCCGCTCTCGATACGGTCCGGCATGATGCAATGGTTCGCGCCATGCAATTTGTCCCTGCCGGTGATAGTGATAGTGTCGCTTCCCGCCCCTTCGATGCAGGCGCCCATCGCGATCAAACAGCTTGCCAGGTCCATCACTTCCGGTTCGCGGGCTGCGTTTTCCAGTACCGTCACACCGTCGGCCATTGCCGCCGCCATCATCAGGTTCTCAGTGCCGGTGACACTTACCAGATCGAAAAATATCCGCGCACCCTTGAGCCGTTTGCATTTCGCATGGATATAACCGTGTTCGATCTGTATCTCCGCGCCCATCGCCTGCAAACCCTTGATATGAAGATCCACCGGACGAGAACCGATCGCGCAACCGCCAGGCAAGGAGACAAGTGCTTCGCCGAAGCGCGCCAGCAGCGGACCCAACACCAGAATTGCGGCGCGCATGGTTTTCACCATGTCATACGGCGCTTCGAGTTTGCCGATATGCGCGGCCGACAAAGCCATCTGTTTGCCGTTCGATTCAATTGCTACGCCCATCTGTTGCAACAACCTGCGCATCGTGGCGATGTCGTTCAGATCGGGCACATTGTCAAGCCGCAGGGTATTGCCGCACAGAAGACTGGCACACATTATCGGCAACGCAGCATTCTTGGCACCGGATATACCCACCTCGCCATTGAGGCTGAAACCGCCTTGTATCGCCAATCTTTGCATTGCTTACTTCAGGCTCTGCCACTCTTGCGGCGTATAAGTCTTCATCGACAGCGCATGAATCTCCTCGCGCATCCGGTCGCCCAAAGTCCGATATACCATCTGGTGGCGCTGCACACGGTTCTTGCCGTTAAACATTTCACTGACGATTATCGCCTCGAAGTGAGTACCATCATCTCCATTTACACTTAAATATTCCGTGGACAAGCCCTGCGATATATTGAGTCTGATGCTTTCAGGAGTGACCATAGATATTATCCGCTGTTGGCTAACTGTAGATCAAATGGGCGGCCACATCCGTTTGTCAGGTGTGGCGGAACAATCACAAGGATTGCTGCGGCAGCAGTTTATCTACTCCGTACAAGCGCGCAAGACTCAGCAGGTCTTCCGGCAAACCTGACACGCGCAGCTTTCGCCCGCCGCGCTGTGCCGCTCTTTCCCAGCCAAGCAGCATGCTGACCGCGGCGGAGTCCGCAGACTCTACACCGGAAAAGTCCACCAGCAGATCTTCTTGTGCAAGATGACGCAATCCGGTCGCAAACAATTCCGGAACGGTATCCATGTTTAGGTGGCCTTGCAGAGCCATCCGGTCGCCCTCGCGATGGTTCACTTCGCGCCCACCTTGGCCAAGTCTCCTTCATCCGAGCCGGCATTCTTGTCTGCGAGAGTCTTGATCAGACCGTCTATCCCGTTTTCCTGAATTTGAGTTGCAAAGGTGCCGCGATAACTCATCACCATGCTGACCCCTTCAATCGATATGTCAAACGCCTTCCATCCGTCGGCGGCCTTCTTCAATTCATAGTCAACCGGAATTGGCTGAGACCCAGGCTTGTGGATCAATGTCTTGACGGTAGCCTCAGTCTCATCTTCCACTGCAAGCTTGTATGGCTTGACCTCGATGGTCTGGTCACGATAAACGGTAAAAACCTTGGTATAGGTGCGCACCAGCATATTGCGGAACTCCGTCACAAGCGCCTGCTTCTGCTCAGGACTCGCAGTACGCCAATACCTGCCGACCGCAAGTTGCGTCATGCGCCCAAAATCGAAATGCGGCAGCACCTTGGCATCCACCAGCGCCTGTATCTTTTTAAGATCACCTGCCTGGATATCCTTGTCCTGTTTGATGACTGCAGTGACTTCATCCACGGTATTTCTGATCAAAACATCGGGTGCGATCATTTCAGCGTATGCGACAACCGTCGCACCGAACATCAACACTGCCAGAACCGCTTCCTTCAGTGCCTTCATTTGACTCCTCTTTACTTTGCAGGCGAATCGGCCTTGTTATAAATGAACTTGCCGATCAGATCTTCCAGCACTACAGCCGACTGAGTTTTCTTGATGACCCCGCCGTTCTTTAGCATCTCGCTGTCTCCGCCAGGCATCAGTCCGATGTACTGCTCACCAAGCAGACCGGAGGTCAGAATATTGGCGAATGTATCCTTGGGAAACTGATAACGACGATCCAGACTCATTTCCACCTTTGCCTCATAGCGCTCGGTATCCAGGGTGATGCCAGTCACACGCCCCACCACGACGCCTGCGCTTTTTATCGAAGCCTTGGTCTTCAATCCGCCGATGTTGTTGAAATAAGCCTGTACTTGATAAGCGTCCGACACGTTGTAGGTACCAAGGTTCCCAACCTTCATCGCAAGCATCACCAGCGCAGCGATGCCAGCCACGACAAACATACCCACCCACAAATCCAATGTAGTACGTTCCATATCTCAATTCCCTCTAAACATGATTGCAGTCAACACAAAATCCAGCATCAGGATCGCAAGCGAAGAAGTCACAACAGTGCGCGTGGTTGCACCCGAAACGCCTTCCGCAGTGGGAGGGGCATCATAGCCTTCGAACAGCGCAATCAGCGTGACCACTACACCGAACACGAAACTCTTGATGACACCGTTCAATATGTCATCGCGAAAATCCACTGCTGACTGCATTTGCGACCAGAACGAACCTTCGTCCACACCTATCTGCACCACTCCAACAAGATAGCCACCGAACACGCCCACGGCGCTGAACATCGCCGCCAGCAGCGGCATGGATATCACGCCTGCCCAGAAGCGAGGGGCCACGATGCGAGCGATCGGATTTACCGCCATCATTTCCATTGCAGAAATTTGCTCGGTAGCCTTCATCAACCCGATCTCCGCTGTCATTGCAGAACCGGCGCGACTGGCAAACAGCAGCGCAGCCACCACGGGTCCCAGTTCACGCACCAGGCTCAACGCCACCATGGTGCCCAGTGCAGATTCCGAACCGTAACGCTTGAGCGTTTCATAGCCTTGCAATCCCAGCACCATCCCGACGAACAAACCCGCCACAATAATGATGATCAGGGACATCACACCGGTCGAGAAAAGCTCCTTGATTGTCAGGTGGAAACGCCGGAAACTGCTGCCTGAATATAATAGCGTGTAAATAAAGAAACGCGACGCCATGCCGATGCGCCATACCGCATTGATAGCGCGATGACCGATGATTCTGATTGTACTGGCAGCAGACATTATGGAAACCCCTGTTCAAGCCCTCAGTTCCAAATCCTGCAGGTAATCCCTGCCGGGATAGTGGAATGGAACCGGGCCATCCATTTCTCCATGCACGAACTGGTGCACATATTCCTTGTCCGAGGCGCGGATCTGATCCGGCGTTCCCTCGGCAACGACCACGCCTTCTGACATAAAATAAACATAGTCCACGATCTTCAAGGATTCCTGGACATCGTGGGTAACGATTATCGATGTTGCGCCCAGCGAATCATTCAGGCGGCGAATCAGGTCTCCAACCAATCCCAGCGAAATCGGGTCCAGTCCCGCGAACGGCTCGTCATACATGATCAGCATCGGATCCAGTGCAACGGTACGCGCCAGGGCCACTCGGCGCGCCATCCCTCCTGACAACTCGGACGGCATCAAATTCTGGGTGCCGCGCAGACCCACCGCATGTAATTTCATAAGCACCAGATCATGGATGATCTCATCCGGCAGTTCGGTATGCTCGCGCATCTGAAACGCCACATTGTCATATACAGACATATCGGTGAACAGTGCACCAAACTGAAACAGCATGCCCATCTTGCGCCGCATCGCATACAAACCGTTCCTGTCAAGCTCATGCATCACCTGCCCGCCCACCTTGACGCAGCCCCCTGTCGGCTTGAGCGATCCTCCGATGTGGCGCAATAGTGTTGTTTTGCCGCAACCACTCAATCCCATGATGGCAATCAGCCTCCCTTTCGGCATGGTCATGTTGATGCCTTTCAGAACCGGGCGCTTATCGTAGGCAAAATTCAGATCGCGTATTTCGACCAATGCTGGTTCAGACAAAATTGAAACCCCAAGAATCGAGAACGCGCATTCTAAACCACGCGCCAGCAATTCCCAACTCATTCAGGTTTAAGCCCTGCTGCACGAAAGGCACTTTACGGCAACGGCATTTCGTATTTGCCTTCCAAATTTTGCGTTTCCTCTATCCCCTTGAGATTAAGCACACTTGCCGTTATGCTTCTTAATACTATGCCTGTGTTCATGGGAATAACTTGAAAACCTCCTCCTCACTGCTCGATCTGCTGATCGTTGACGATGACCCGCTGATTCGCGAGGGATTGGCAATGGCTTTGGGCAGTGACTTCAAAGTACACCAAGCGGAGTCGCGCGCGGCTGCGATAGCATTGCAGCGAGATTTGCCTGACACGCTCAAACTGGCGCTGGTCGATCTGGGGCTGCCTCCGTTTCCGCACCGTCCTGATGAAGGATTCAGGCTTATAACCGAATTACTGGCACACACACCCACAATCAGGATATTCGTACTATCCGGGCAAAACGATCTGAGCAACGCCCGTCACGCGCGCACAATGGGCGCGATCGATTTCATAGCCAAGCCCTGCACACCCGAACAGATCAGGAAGCACTTTGACGATGCGCTGAAGATAGAAAAGATCCAGCAGACCGGCGCATTTCGCACCATGCCGGCGGAAGGAGCCAGGGTCGAGCCCCTGTTCGGAATCATCGGCCAAAGCTCACGCATCAAGGTACTGCGCGAACAGATAGCTCTATATGCCACTTTGCCATTTCCTGTTCTGATCGAAGGAGAATCCGGTAGCGGCAAGGAACTGGTAGCCACTGCTATACAGAAGACCGGGCCAAATCCGGGTGCTCCATTCAAGGTGCTCAATTGCGCCGCAATCTCTCCGACTCTGATCGAGCCGACCCTGTTCGGCTACTGCAAAGGGGCCTTCACCGGTGCAACCAGCCCGCAGGCAGGTTTTTTTGAGGATGCATCTGATGGCACCCTGTTTCTTGACGAGATCGGAGAACTGCCACTGGAACTTCAAACAAAATTGCTTCGAGTTCTGGAAAATGGCGAATATCAGCGTGTCGGAGAAACCACGGCGCGGGTCAGTCAAGCACGCATCATAGCCGCCACCAATCGCAACTTGCGCGATGCTGTCAGAACCGGAGATTTCCGCAGCGACCTGTACCACCGCCTGAACGTATTCCCCATCTCAGTCCCTCCGTTGCGCGAATTGGATAGTGACAAACTGCTCCTGCTCGATCATTTCCGTGCTTTTTATGCCCAACAGATCAAGCTGGCGCCTTTCGAACTGAACCCGGAAGCGCTGCAATTATGGGAACGCTATAGCTTCCCCGGAAATACCCGCGAATTGCGCAACATTGTCATCCGGCTTTCTACCAAATATCCCGGAAAAAGCGTTGACGCGAAACAGCTTCAGGACGAACTCGATCCGTTTGAAACTCCCGTTATTCCCGACAGACGAAAGCAGCCGGAAGACAGAAGGCGGATGAGGCGCGGAAGCGTTGAGGACCTGTCTCAACGGAACTTACCGAGCGGCCATCACCCGGACAGCGATGAGGAAACCGGATCGCTTGCACTCGGCAACAAGGGTCTGGCCCAAGACCGGCTCAAATCTGGAAACTTCAATCTGGACCATTATTTGCGCGAGCAGGAAAATTGCTATATAGATTCCGCATTGGAACTGGCTTCCGGCAACATAAGCGAAGCAGCCAAACTGCTCGGCATAAACCGCACCACACTGCATAGCCGAATGGGGGCGCTTGAAAAACTCAAGCAATAGGATTTAAGTCCATTAGGAGCGTGGTGACCAGGCTGCCCGCTCCCGCGCCCACTGCAACTTGAAGACAGGAATGATGCCTGGCAAATATGATTTTTCAGCAACAATAGAAAGACGCACATGTATCTAGAACACTTCGGGATAACAGAGCATCCGTTCAGGATCACCCCTGTAACAGAATTCTTTTTTTCCGGAGCAAACCGCGGCGAGATACTTGATGCTCTGATCTATTCCATTTGCGAGGTCGAAGGCATCATCAAGGTAAGCGGCGAAGTCGGAAGCGGCAAAACCATGCTGTGCCGCATGCTGCTGGAAAAGCTTCCCGGCCATATCGAAACGATCTATCTCGCCAATCCCAGTCTGTCGCGCGAAGAGATGCTGTATGCGATCGCCGACGGCCTCGAACTGAAAACTTCGGGCGAGCGCGTCGGAGTCATCATGAGCATGATACAAAACAAGCTCGAGGAAAAGGCGCGCGAAGGCAAGCGCATCGTCGTGCTGGTTGATGAGGCACATGCGATGCCGCTGGACACGCTGGAAGAACTTCGGCTGTTATACAACCTGCAAGTAGGCAATTCAAAACTGATGCAGATTGTGCTGTTCGGACAGCCGGAACTGAATACCAAGCTGGATCAGCCGAACATGCGCCAACTAAAGGACCGCATTGTGCATCACTTCAACATGCAACCCCTGTCGCGAAACATCCTGGAAAGCTATCTGATGTTCCGGATGCGCGCAGCCGGTTACCATGGACCTAACATATTTTCTCCGGGCGCGATCAAGATGATTGCCGATGCTTCCAGCGGGCTGATGCGCCGTGTCAATATCCTGGCTGACAAATCGCTGTTGTCCGCATTCGTCGAGGATACCTATTACGTGAAAGCCAATCACGTGCAGGCTGCGCTCCGCGACAGCGATCTTGAGCCTGCCAGTACCAAGACTCGCAAAGGATTCATGCTGGCTGGCATTGCAGCCGCGGCACTCCTTGCAGCCGGCTTGGCAGCCTGGTGGGCAATGCAACAGGGGCCCGAATCGGCTTCGCTCGCCGCGAAACCGGTTGTCCGGGCCCCGGATATCACGGGATCCGTCGGGATCCCGCCAAAACAAGCGGGTGCATCGGCAATAGCTTCTGCACAACCCTTGACGCCGGAACCGGACAATGTGCCTGTCCCGGCGGTTGCAGTGACAGAAAACCGGGCAGCCACCCCCGCTACAGTGCCGGCTTCCCGTTTGCCGATATCAGAAAGCGACAAAACTTCAACCAGCGTTGAAAAGCCCAGTGTTGAAGAAATAAAGTCCCCTGCCACCAACCCCCCGGCGATAAAAGAATACATACTGTTCGAGCAACGAATGGCGGCTGGCAAACAATTGCTTGCACAGAAATCAGCTGTTGCCAGTATCCAGTTGTTTTTCAATGAGAAAATCAATCGCGAGCGCATCGAGGGTTTCCTCGGGCGCGCGGACAAACTTGGCGTGCTCAATGAAATCTACCTGCTTCCCACCAAGTTCGGCAGGAATGACGGCTTGCGTGTGCTCTATGGTGCTTACTCGTCGATTGATGAGGCACGCAAAGCAACCGGGAAATTGCCTAAACGGTACCGGGAAGCATTCGCCACATCCATACATATATTTTGATCTCCATTACCATTAATATTCATGGAACAAGAAGAAATAGTTAATGTATATTGAGTAGCGGCCACAAAGCTGTTAGTCTGTGTTCTAAGTCAGGGAGATTAATGAACCATGCGCTCATGTAACATATTTTACC
>QJWF01000185.1 GCA_003235435.1 Nitrosomonadales bacterium | reverse complement strand
AGGTGGCAGACATTCTGGTGCAGGAAGGATTCAATACTTTGGAAGAAGTGGCATATGTGCCGCTTGAAGAGATGCTTGAGATCGAATCGTTCGACGAAGCAACGGTGAACGAATTGCGCAGCCGTGCACGCAACGCTCTTTTGACTGCGGCTATAGTAAGCGAAGAGAAGGTCGAGCACGGCATAGAAGACCTGCTCAAGCTGGAGGGCATGGATGAGCAGACTGCGCGAACATTGGCGAGCAAGGGTGTCACGACACAGGAACAACTGGCAGACCTGGATGTGGATGAGCTTGTAGAGTTGTCCGGTATGGATGGTGAACGCGCCAATACCTTGATCATGACGGCTCGCGCACCCTGGTTTGCTTAACGGGGTTACTAGAGGAAAGTAATGGCAAAATTAAACGTAGCGCAATTTGCGGATGAACTGGGATTGCCGGCAGCCTTGCTGCTTGAGCAGTTGAAGGCAGCAGGAATCACCAAGGAAGAAGAATCCAGCCCTTTGACCGAGAAGGACAAGGCGAAGTTGCTGGAGCATCTTCGCCAGGCGCATGGTGCAGAAAAGCCTGCAAAGAAAATCACGCTGATCCGCCGCGAAACCACGGAAATCAAGAAAGCAGACAGTTCCGGCCGTGCTCGGACGATACAAGTTGAAGTACGGAAGCGACGCGTAGTGGCACCGACTGCCGCTGCCGAGGCAGCAGCTCCGGTTCAAGCTGCGACACCGCCCAAGAAAGGAAAGGCCGCCAAGGTTCTTAACGAACAGGATCTGGCAGCACGCGAGGAGGAAGCGCGTTTACAGGCAGAATTGGCGAATCGTCAGGCGGCCGAATTGCAAGCAAAACAGGAGCGAAGCAAGCGCAAGACCGCCAAGAAAGAAGTGGAGCCGGAGCCAGCCGCAACGGAAGTAAAAATTGCTGGAGAGCCAGCGCCTGCTGTTGCTGCCCCGCCGGTCAATTTGGCTGAGGGCACGCTGCACAAACCCGCACCCAAGCCCGGTGATAAGATAGTCAAGCCCGGTAAAAAATCCAAAGCTGATGCCAAGAGCAGTCCCTGGGACGAAAAAGGTCATAAAAAACGCACACCTATCAAATCCGCCGAGAAAACGGGAGTCTGGTCATCTCCTGTACGGGCCCCGCGACATGACAAGCACCATAAACATGCTGCGACGGAACCAGCGCATGCATTTTCATTGCCTACCGAGCCTGTGGTGCATGAAGTGGCTGTGCCGGAAACTATCACTGTCGCTGAGCTAGCACAGAAAATGTCTGTCAAGGCCTCGGAAATCATCAAGGTATTGATGAACATGGGTTCGATGGTGACCATCAACCAGGTTCTCGATCAGGAGACCGCGATGATCGTCGTTGAAGAGATGGGGCACATAGCCAAGGCGGCAAAACTGGATGATCCGGATGCATATCTGCTTGACGCAGCAGAATTGCAGAATGTGGCATTGGAACCACGTGCGCCTGTCGTAACAGTGATGGGGCATGTCGATCACGGCAAAACCTCACTGCTCGATTACATACGGCGCACCAGGGTCGCATCCGGTGAAGCGGGCGGAATCACACAGCATATCGGCGCGTATCATGTTGACACTCCGCGCGGCATGGTCACTTTCCTCGACACGCCGGGCCACGAGGCTTTCACTGCTATGCGTGCACGAGGCGCAAAGGCGACCGACATCGTAATCCTGGTTGTAGCGGCAGATGACGGTGTGATGCCCCAGACCAAGGAAGCTATACACCATGCCAAGGCCGGCAATGTCCCGCTGGTTGTCGCAGTGACAAAGATAGACAAACCAGAAGCGAATGTGGAAAAAGTAAAACAGGAGCTGGCAGCCGAAGGGGTAACACCTGAAGACTGGGGCGGTGATTCCATGTTCGTCGAAGTTTCATCAAAGACCGGAAAGGGCATCGATCAATTGCTTGAAGGTGTACTGTTGCAGGCTGAAGTGCTGGAGTTGAAAGCACCGCGTACCGCACATGCCAAGGGGCTGGTTATCGAAGCGCGCCTGGACAAGGGCAAGGGCCCCGTAGCTACCGTGCTGATCCAGTCAGGAACCATGAAGCGAGGAGATGCCGTGCTGGTCGGTTCGGTATTTGGCAAAGTTCGCGCGATGCTCGATGAGAACGGCAAGGCCGTCAACGAAGCAGGCCCTTCCATTCCGGTCGAAATACAGGGTTTGTCGGAAGTGCCCGCTGCAGGGGAAGAACTGATGGTCTTGGCGGATGAGAAGCGTGCCCGCGAGATTGCACTGTTCCGGCAAGGAAAGTATCGCGGTGTGAAGCTCGCCAAACAACAGGCTGCAAAGCTAGAAAACATGTTCGACCAAATGGCCGAGGGTGAAGTGCGCACCTTGTCGCTGATCGTGAAGGCGGACGTGCAAGGATCTGCAGAGGCGATTGCGCAATCATTGCAAAAACTTTCCACCAATGAGGTCAAAGTCAACCTGATCCACGGCGGTGTTGGGGCAATCACCGAATCCGACATCAATCTTGCGCTGGCTTCCAAGGCGATCGTGATCGGTTTCAACACTCGTGCCGATGCGGCTGCTCGCAAGCTGGCAGAAACCACGGGCGTCGATATACGCTATTACAACATCATTTACGCGATGGTAGATGAGATCAAGGCAGCTCTTTCAGGAATGCTGGCCCCTGAAAAGCGTGAAAGCATCATGGGTATGGTTGAAGTGCGCCAGGTATTCACCGTTTCCAAGGTTGGCACGATCGCCGGCTGTATGGTCCTGGAAGGAATTATCAAGAGAGGCGCTAAGGTCCGTGTACTGCGCGACAATGTGGTGATCCACGAAGGTGAACTTGATTCACTGAAGCGCTTCAAGGACGACGTGAAGGAGGTGAAGAGCAATTTCGAATGCGGGTTGTCCGTCAAGAATTTCAACGACCTGAAGGTTGGCGACAAAATCGAAGTCTACGAGATCATTGAAGTTGCCCGCGCACTATAATGCATAACTTCACAAGAACAGATCGTATCGCACAGCAGATCCAGCGTGAAATTGCAGAATTGGTTCGTGTTCAGATCAACGACCCGCGCGTTCATCTGGTGACCATCACCGGCGTGGAACTGGCCGGTGATTATTCCCATGCCAAGATTTTTTTCACTCGCCTTGATGGCAAACACGATGAAGCACTTCAGGGATTGGAACATGCCGGCGGATTTTTGCGCAGTCATCTGGCACACAGTATCAAGCTTCGCGTC
>QJWF01000183.1 GCA_003235435.1 Nitrosomonadales bacterium | reverse complement strand
GTCATGAAATCTTCGGTGGAAACAGCGCGGATGGCTATCGCTTCCCGATAGGTGCGCTGATCGCCCATCACACCCACCGAGCGGACCGGCAGTAAAACGGCGAAGGCTTGCGATGTCCCTGCGCTGGATCCCGGTTGCTCCGCTTGCTCTGTGGACAACCGGGGCTTTCCTAAAAATCCGGCGTTGGACAATTCTTCCTGCAAGATGGCATCTGCCGCGCGTAGACGGGACACGCGTTCTGGCGTCACTTCGCCCAGACAGCGCACGGTCAACCCCGGACCTGGAAATGGCTGCCGCCAAACCATCGACTCAGGCAGCCCCAACGCTTCACCGACAGCCCGTACCTCGTCCTTGAACAGATAGCGCAGCGGCTCGACCAGTTCAAATTGCATATCCTCCGGCAAGCCGCCTACGTTATGGTGAGATTTGATCTTCTCAGCCTTGTTCCTGTCCGGTGCGGACGATTCGACTACATCCGGGTAGATGGTGCCTTGCATCAAAAACTTCGGTTGCCCAAGCCCTTTGGCTTGCTCTTCGAAAATGCGGATGAACTTCTCCCCAACGATTCTGCGCTTTTGTTCCGGCTCGGTTACCCCAGCCAAAGCTTCGAAATACTGCTCTTCGGCATTGACAGCGATCAACTCTGCACCCATCTGCTCACGGAAGACAGACACCACCTGCTCGCCCTCGCCCTTGCGCAACAGACCAGTATCCACGAAAACGGCTACCAGCTGGTCACCGATGGCCTTATGTACCAGTGCCGCTGCCACGGACGAATCTACCCCGCCGCTAACGGCCGCCAGAACACGCTCATTCCCCACCTGCGCGCGGATGCGGCTTACACTTTCCTCGATGATGGAATCAGGTGTCCAGGAAGGTGCTGCGCCGCAGATGTCCACCACAAAGTGGCGCAGCAGTTCGATGCCGTTGGGCGTGTGATGTACTTCGGGATGAAACTGCACGCCGTAGTAGTTGCGCTCGAAATCGCCCATCGCGGCGTAAGGACTGTTGCCCGATTTCGCCAAGGCGACGAAACCATCCGGCAGTTTGGTGATTCGGTCGCCGTGTGACATCCATACGGTAGAGATGGATTCGAGTAGGGGCACAGCATACTGTGCCCCTACAAGGTCGATATTCGCATGTCCATATTCGCGCTCGGTAGACGGGTTTACCTGCCCACCGAGGGCTACGGTCAACGCTTGCATGCCGTAGCAGATACCTAAAATCGGTTTAGCGGAAGCAAGCACCAAGTCGGGAATGAACGGTGCGTCCGCTGCATAAGCTGAATTGGGACCACCGGAGAGGATGAAGCCTTTGGGATTCAGCGCCATGATTTGCTCGGCGGGCGCGTCCCAGGGAAAGAGTTCGCAATAGACTTGCGCTTCACGCACACGACGCGCGATCAGTTGGGCGAATTGTGAACCAAAATCGAGAATGGCAATGGCATCATTCATAATTGATTGAATGTAAGACTAGCGCCCTTTCCAGACCGGAGTGCGCTTTTCCATAAAAGCTTCGATGCCTTCGCGGGTGTCTTCAGTCATCATGTTACCTGCCATGATCCCGCCAGCATACACATAAGCGGTTTCCATATTCCTTTCCAACTGCTTGTAGAACATCTGCTTTCCGGTTCTCAGGGCGACAGAAGATTTGGATGTGATGGCGGCCAGCAGTTCCTGCAAGGCGGTATCCAGTTCGGCATCCGGAGCGACACGATTGATGAGACCCCATTCGAGAGCGGTTTGTGCGTCGATGAATTCCCCGGTGATCAGCAGCTCAAAGGCTTTCTTGCGAAGTAAATTTCGACTGACTGCAACCGAAGGTGTGGAGCAGAATAATCCGTAGTTGATACCTGATGTGGCGAAACGGGCGCTTTCAGCAGCAACGGCCAGATCACAGGCACCGACAAGCTGGCAGCCTGCCGCGGTTGCAATGCCCTGCACTCGGGCAATGACAACTTGCGGCATCTGGTTGATGGTCATCATCATGCGACTGCAACGTTGGAACAAATCTTGATAGCGCTCTTCTTCTTGCGGAGGCTTCATCTCTTTGAGGTCATGTCCGGCGCAGAAGCCTTTGCCATTGGCAGCGATGACCACCACCTGGATAGATTCATTCGCGGCGATGTCATCGAGTTCGCGCTGCAGCGCGGCGAGCATTGCATCTGACAGCACGTTATATTGTCCTGGACGGTTGAGCGTCAGAGTGGTCACTCCAGCATCATCAGCGCGGAGCAGGATAGATTCATCAGTTGTCATGGATTCCTCCTTTGGGCGATTGTTCGTTTGAATGCTTTCTATTCTCCTGAGACCAAATGAAAATGCAAATGCGGGAAATCCTGATACTCCCCGCCATTGACAATCAGACGATAGCTGGAGAGTTGAAATTCAGCCACAAGTGATTGTACGGTAGCAAACAAGTTGGGGAGAAAAGTTGAATCAGGATCGAGTTCCATCAGGTTGAGGACAGTTTGTTTGGGAACGAGTACAATATGAAACGGATACGCTGGTTTCGGATGGTGAAAAGCCAGGATCGTTTCCGTTTCACGCAAACGCTTGGCCGGGATCGCAAAGCTCATACGTGCAAATATCCATCCAACCAATTTGCGGCCAGCCCAAGTATTGGCCAGCCGCAAGAAAATTTCAAACATCAATCCACAAATTCAAAGGTACCGTTGTCCATCGAGGAGATGCGCGCCAGTGCCTCGATCGGCACGTCCAGTGGTTTGAGCGCCTCACGTCCGCCTTCGAAGGTTTTCTCAATTAAGGCGCCGATGCCAACGATCTTCGATCCGGCGGTTTCCGCCAAACGCACCAATCCCAGAATGGTGTTGCCGCTGGCAAGGAAGTCGTCGATGATGAGCACTTTTTCGCCGCCCGCTAAGTACTCCGGCGAGACAATCAATTCCACGGTGCGGCCTTTAGTATGTGAGGGTGCCAGTGTGAGCAGTACCTGATCGGGCATAGTAATGGGTTTGTGCTTGCGGGCGTACACCACAGGCAGACCCATATGTAACGCGGTCGCCACAGCCGGGGCAATGCCAGAGATTTCAGCGGTCAGCACTTTGGTGGCGCCAACCTCGGCAAAAAGTTTTGCGAATTCTTTCCCGCACGCATCCATTAACATCGGATCTACTTGATGATTGACAAATCCATCTACCTTAAGAATTCCATTCCCCAGATTTCTCCCCTCGGTCAAAATACGTTCTTGCAATACTTTCACGTC
>QJWF01000177.1 GCA_003235435.1 Nitrosomonadales bacterium | reverse complement strand
TCTATCGTGCCGTGACCCGACATCATCACGACCGGCATGGTCAGCAGATCCTGCTCGACCCACTCCCTGAGCAGGGTTACGCCATCCGTTTCGGGCATCCATATGTCCAGCAGCACCAGGTCGGGTTCATTCTCATTCCGGTAAGCGCGGGCCTGTTCGGCGTTTTCCGCCACGCTGACTTCGTATCCCTCATCGAACAGGATTTCCGACAACAATTCGCGGATGCCGATCTCATCATCCACCACCAATATCTTTTTGCTTCCCATCATGCCTCCTCAGCCAACGGCAGAGCGATGCTTACTCTAGCTCCGCCGTCAGGCTTGTTTTCTATGGCGATGCGCCCGCCATGTTCTTCCACGATTTTTTTCACGATAGCCAATCCCAGGCCGGTACCTTTTGTCTTGGTTGTTTTGTAAGGTTCAAATGGCCCGGAAAGGACAAACTCCGAAAATCCCGATCCGTTATCCTCGACAAACAGATTGATTTCACCATTGTGCGATTCGGTACTCAACGTTATTTGCGGATGACCAGTATCCTGCAATGCGTCCTGGGCATTCTGCATCAGGTTGTGAATGATCTGCCGGAGGCGGGTCGCATCACCGTTGATCTCGCTCCTTTCCGCTTTCAGATTCAATGAAATGGGAATGACATTTGCCTCATACAGACCAAGCACCTCCTTGATCAGTTTGTGCAAATTCAACTGCGTCAACTTCAATGCCGGACCGCGCGCGTAATTGGCAAAATCATTCACCATATTTTTCATCGCAGCGACCTGACTGACTATAGTCTGTGTTGCGTGCAGCAGCAGTTTTGCACTGTTCTCGTCGAGCTTGTTGCTGAGCTTGTGCTGCAAACGCTCCGCCGATAACTGGATCGGGGTCAGGGGATTTTTGATTTCATGTGCCAGACGGCGAGCCACCTCGCCCCAGGCAGCTTGGCGTTCAGCCTGCAATAGATGGCTGATATCGTCGAACACCACGACATAACCCGCCCCCGATCCCTGTGGAAGACGAGTACCGCGAATCAACAGGATTTGATTGCCATTTCTGCTCATCCGTTCAATTTGCCTTTGCCACTCGCCGTTGGGCACTTCGGCAAATGCTTTGCTGATCGTATTGCAGAATGAGTTCAGCAGCGTAAATCTTTCAGCGATCTGCTCCATGGTCTTGCGCTGCATCTCGTGCAGCGGCGCCCCCAGGATTTGCTCCGCGCTGGTATTTACCGAGCGCAATCTCAGATTGTCGTCGAGTCCCAGCACGCCCGAAGTAAGGTGGGTCAGCACGCTTTCCAGATATCCTTTGGCGCGCATTACCTGACGCTGCTGTAATTCGCTGGCAGTCTTGGCATCCGACAACTGGCGTATCATCTGGTTGAACAAACCTGTCAACGCACCCAATTCATCGCTGCTGCGTATCGGGTATTGCCCGGTGAAGTTACCCTGTGCCACGGCCCGAGTCCCCTCTGCCAGCGCCTCAAGCGATGAACCCAGCCTTTCACTGAGGAAAAATGCCACCGATACGGCAGTCAGCACCACCACCAACAATGACAGCGTCAAAGTGATCGCATAAAGTCTTTTCAAGCCAAGCCTTGAAAACGTCAATTCCTGATAGTCCCGATATACAGTTTGTACGGTCTCGGCATCCTGCTCGATCTTCTTCGGTACCGGCTGGGTAAATTGCAGCACATAGCTAGCGCCGCTCTGCGTATTGGAATTCACCGTCACCAGCGAGCGCAATGTCAATCCCCTGTTTGGCAGGGTATCGATCACGGCGTATTCGCCTTTGTCCAGCGTTAGCTTCATCAGGTCTCCATCCGGCAGATCGGGCAATCGGGCATTGTTGCCGGACGAGAACGCTATCAAGCCTCCTTTGATCGTGAACAATGCGGCTTCCTGTGCCACTTTTTCATCCACCAGTTGATCCAGCGCCTGCTGGTATTTCTTTGGATGCTTTTCAGCCAGCAGCAGGGCGGTGAATTTGGCTTTTTTGGCCAGTTCGTTCAAACTGTTTTCGAGTCCGCTTCTGCCTAGGTTGAGGCCGCCTTCCAGTGCATTCTCGACACGCACGTCAAACCATGACTCGATGCTCTTGTCCAGAAATTGCACCGATACCGCATAGATCAAAATGCCCGGCAACACGCCGATCAATATGAAAAACGTCACCAGACGCAGGGTCAGTTTTGCACCGAACACCTTTTTTTTCAGCTTGACGCGCAAACGCCACAATTGATAACCCGACAGCGCGACCAAACTCAGCGCAAGCAAGCCGGTCAAGCTCAAGATGGCATAATAATTGAAGGAAAAAACATCTGTGTTGGCGCTGCTGCCAGACAACAACACCAGCAATGCGACTGCGAGCACCACACTGAGCAGAATGAGATTTTTCACGTGATCGTCACTCCGTCCCTGCCGGATTGCTCACAGCAATTGCTTCCTGACTGATCTCCCATCGATACCAGTCTGAATTCAGCGACCAGTCGCTTCCGGACAACGCGTTAACCTGCAATAGTTTGGGCAACTGCGAGTTGTCCAGACGCAAGCGTACCGCTGCAACCAGGTTTCCCTCCCTTTTTATCCACTCGGCTATATATCCCTCCTCTTTCTTCAGCAACTCGGGGGGAATGGCAGGAGAGTTTTGTCTGGCAAGTATGTTCAGTGCATCATCGAGGCTGGCAAAGTTCTGAAACAAGGAACCGCGCGAGATACGGTATTGGCGCGTCAACACATTGTAGGAGAGCTTGATAGTCTGTTCACCCTGAAATACATCTTCATTCACCCAATACCAGCGCGGGCGCGTAAGCGAAAACTCACCGACAAAATATAATGGTATGCCCCGTGACAACGCCTGTTGCATCACTTGTGTCAGGCCAATGTCATAGTTTGCCGACAGATGATAGCCATCGTCGTCCAGGCGCAACTCCGCCTTGTTGACGTATATACCTTCCGCGTAAGCTGTGTTAAGCCATGCGAAGACGAAGACACCGCGAAGCAGGGTGTTAAGCAATTTTTTGCAGCAATGCATAAAAGAAACCGTCATGCTGTTCATCGGGCAACAATTGTCCTTCGCTTTGTCCAGGCAAAATCACCGGTAATCGAAGCGCATCCGGCTGTTGCCCCCGAAATGCAGTGATGACCTGCTCGTTCTCCTGTTGAAACACCGAACAGGTGGCATAGAGCACTTTCCCATCTTGCTCCATCAGTCGCCACAATGAGCTCAGGATTCCAAGTTGCTG
>QJWF01000097.1 GCA_003235435.1 Nitrosomonadales bacterium | reverse complement strand
AACGATAGGCCTGGGCGGCATCGTCAGGATGTGCGATCCCAACCTGGCCGCAGGTTCAAGCCCACGGGCATGCTAACGGGAAAGCAGATCATGAACATAAAAAAAATGACCACTCGAAGAATCATGCGAAACGGAAAAACTGCGCAACAGGGTGTCGTATTGCTTGAGGCTCTGGTTGCGATCCTGATTTTTTCGATGGGAGTATTGGCGTTGGTCGGGTTGCAGGCAGCCATGATCAAGAACACTTCCGATGCAAAGTACCGTTCCGAGGCCAGCTTTATCGCGCAGCAAAGGATAGGGATGATTTGGTCCGATCCGGACAATTCGGTTGCTTATGTCGAAAACAATACGGATATTTCGGACCTCCTGCCAAGCGGCACGCGCACCGTCACCGAACCAGCGCCCGGCCAGTTTGTGATTGTCGTCACCTGGCAACAACCCGGTCAGCCTCAGCATAATTTCACAACCACCGCAACCATCGCGGGGGGCTAGCATCATGATTTATGGCGATCAGCAATCTATTCATAATCAAGCGGGGTTCAGCCTGGTGGAGATCCTGGTCGGACTGGTGATCGGCCTGCTCGCGAGCCTGGTCATCATGCAGGTCTTCACTGTCTTTGAAGGACAGAAGCGCACCACCACCGGATCGGCCGACGCACAAACAAACGGCAGCATCGCGCTCTACACCATAGGGCATGAATTGCAAATGGCAGGATACACCCTGCTACCCGCTACCGATTCTCCCCTCGAATGCAGTGCGGTATCTTTTGGTGCAACCGGGATAACCTCTATCTCGCCAGTCAACATCACTGACGGCGGTGCGGGCGCCGGCGCAAGCGACAGTGTCTCTATACGATACGGCAATTCGGCTTCTGGAGGCGTTCCTATTCTGATTTCCGCGGTGGGCTTACCGAATGCAAATGATATAACCCTCGACAACAATCTGGGCTGCCAGGTCGGAGACATCACCATGGTGATCAATGGGACCAGTTGTGCGTTGTCGAGTGCAACTGCCTTGTCGGGTTCAAAAATAGTAACAGTGGCGGATAGCACAGGCGCGATCGTCGGCGCCAGCCTTTCTTGTCTGGGCACCTGGACAGAGGCTGTGTTACGAGTGAACCCCAACTACGATCCGACAGACCCGGCCAATTCCCAAGCCTACATGGAGAGGAATGGCGTGCCCAGTGTCGCGGATATCGTTAACCTGCAGGCCCAGTACGGGGTCTCCGACACCGCCAACTCGAATCTTGTCACCCAGTGGGTAAATGCGACCGGCACCTGGGCTGCGCCCACCGTGGCCGACCGCAATCGCATCAAGGCCTTGCATATTGCCGTGGTGGCCCGCAACGGATTGCTGGAAAAAGACGTTGTGACCACCGCCTGCACGACTAACAAGGGTACCGTCAACAACGGTCCTTGTGCATGGGATGACGCCAATGTCGATGCTGCACCAAAGATAGACCTGAGTAACGACCCTGACTGGCAGCACTACCGCTACCGTGTTTTCGAAACGATTATTCCGTTGCGCAACATGATCTGGGCCAAGGAAACATTATGAGATCACTGTCTGGACAATACCGCATCCACACCGCTCACCAGCGAGCCTATGCGCCCACGCAGCGCGGCGTGGTGCTGTTCTTTGCCCTGATCGCGCTGGTGGTGATGTCGCTTGCCGCAGTCGCATTGATACGCTCAGTGGACACCAGCACGCTGATCGCGGGTAACCTTGCTTTCAAACAGTCGGCCACGACTTCTGGTGACAGCGGGATTGAAAGTGCCATTGCCGTGCTGGCCGCGACCGAGGCAACGGAGAAAGCCGCCAACAAGAACGTGTTGATGGATCCAACCCATGCCTTCAACGTCACCAATGCGGCAGTTGGTTATTATTCCAATGCCGATCCCGCTTTGATTCTCACAGATAACGCGGTGTGGGATGCAATCGATCAAGCCCTGGTTCCGGAAATAGTGGACCAAAGCGGCAACCGGATCCGCTATGTCATCCAGCGCATGTGCCGCAATGCCGATGAATTACCCAACGCGATTGATGACCCCGGCGTTGTACCACCGAAAACAGCGTGTCTGTTAAGTTCCGCAGCCCTTGACGAAAACGGGCAGAGCATCCCGCTGCCCTCGGAAATCTGTCAGGGTTCGGGATGTCCTGCAGCCGGGCAATCGCCCGAATACCGCATCACCAGCAGGGTAGTCGGACCGGCCCTTACGGTCAGCTACGTCCAGGCATTTGTCTATTAGGAGGCAAACATGAAAAACCATCAGTGCATCCATTCCACTCTTCGCCATGTGACCGCACTGGCGCTGGCCGCAAGTCTAGCGCTTCCTTTGGCCTCTCTGGCAGCCCCGATCTCGCTGGCGACACAACCGCTCGCGACCTCTACCACTTCAACGGTGCTGCCGAATCTGATGTTCATGCTGGACGATTCCGGCAGTATGGACTGGGATTACATGCCCGACGTTGCAAAGAATTTCGCTGGCAGATATGGTTTCAACAGCAGCCATTGCAACGGTGTTTACTACAACCCCAGCATCACCTATTCCCCGCCGGTGACTTCTACCGGCACGAGCTACCCCAACGCAAGCTTCACCGCAGCATGGAAAGACGGGTATCAGACCGGATTGGGAACCGTTAACCTGAGTACCAGCTTCAAGGGCGGCAGTGGCAGCGGTTCCACCGGCGCCACCGGCTACACCGGTCCTGCTTTTTACTATACCTACACCGGCGCGCAAAACAGTCCCGCGCAAATGGATTACCACAACACCAGCAGCACGTTCTATCAGGAATGTAGAAGTGCCATCGGTTCAGCACCGGGCAGTGATGTGTTCACAAAGATCAGGCTGGCGACGACGCCGACCACGACATTGACCGTAGAGAGCGGCACCGGCAACCCCGGCACCATCACGGTCAGCGGCAACAGCAGTACCTCTGTCAGCAGCATCAAGGTGAACGGCCTGGAAATATTGAAAGGGACTACCAATTCTTCAAGAAGAAGCAATTCCGTTGCCAGCAGGATCGCCAGCGGGATAAACGACTGTACCACTGTCGCAGTCGGAAATTGCACCACGACCGGCTTCTCGGCCTCGATAGACCCGGCGGACAACAGCCGCGTCATCATCGCCAGCCCTGCTTCAGCAGGCGGATATACCGCAGTGATCACCAAAAGCGGCAGCACGACTTTGACCGCAACCGTATTCCCCACCGTCGTTCCCACGAGCGTTACCAGCATCA
>QJWF01000137.1 GCA_003235435.1 Nitrosomonadales bacterium | reverse complement strand
CAATTTCCGGTATCTCAGTGGTGGTGGGACACCCCCATGAAACTGGCGGGAAGTTCTACAACGCAGCATCTCTGCTTCGGGACGGTGCAATTGCAATGACCTATCTTAAACGTGAATTGCCGAATTATTCGGTATTTGATGAAGAGCGATATTTCGACCACGGCATTGAACCGGCCTTGTTCGAGATTGCAGGTATACGCTTTGCTTTGAATATCTGCGCCGATATTTGGAAACCGCAGTCTGCAAAGCATGCACGGGAAGCCGGCGCGCAGGTGTTGTTGGTGCTCAATGCATCGCCTTACGCAGTCTACAAGCAAGAGTCACGCTATCAGGTTATTCGCGAGCGTATTGCCGAAACCGGCATGGCGATGGTTTACGCCAACATGATCGGGGGACAGGATGAATTGATCTTTGATGGAGGGTCGTTCGCGATGGATGGTCGCGGCGAACTGACGGCGCAAGGAAAGTATTTTGAAGAAGACTTGTTGATGCTGGAATTCAGGAATAAATTGCGGCCGGTCGGGAAACTGGAAACAGAATTGAGCTTGGAGGCCGGTGTATATCGCGCCTTGTGTCTCGGCGTTCGCGATTACATTGCTAAAAACCGGTTCCCCGGAATATTGCTGGGTTTGTCGGGAGGCGTCGATTCGGCGTTGACTTTGTCGATAGCGGCAGATGCGCTGGGGAAGGACAAGGTTCGCGCGGTGATGATGCCATCGCCCTATACAGCGCAAATCAGCCTGGACGATTCCCGTGAAATGGTGGAGATTCTTGGCGTACATTACGACGAAATCCCAATCGAACCATTGTTCCGGAGCTACCTTAAAGCGCTGGAGGCCGCATTTTACGGAAAGGCCGTGGACACTACTGAGGAAAACCTGCAGGCGCGCATCCGCGGCAACTTGCTGATGGCGCTATCCAACAAGTTCGGCTCGTTGGTACTGACTACAGGCAACAAATCCGAAATGACTGTCGGTTATGCAACACTTTACGGCGACATGGCTGGTGGTTTTGCGGTATTGAAGGACGTCAGCAAGACGCTGGTGTATCGGCTGGCGAATTATCGCAACACGCTGGGACGCGTTATCCCCGAGCGAATCATCAAGCGACCGCCCAGCGCCGAGTTGAGAACCGACCAGACCGATCAGGACAGCCTTCCGCCCTATGATGTGCTGGATGCGATCATGGCATGTTATGTAGAGCAAAATCTGGCCATACCGGAAATCATTGCACAAGGCTTCGCGGAGTCGGATGTGCGCAGGGTTGTTCATCTGATCCGCATCAGCGAATACAAGCGCCGCCAGTCCGCTGTAGGCATACGCATCACGGAACGCAGTTATGGCAAGGACTGGCGTTACCCGATCACGGTACGCTACCAGGATATGTATTAGAGAATCCCTGATCAAGTCCCCCGTGGAGCGCTTGATCAGGGTCTTCCAAGAAAATTCCCTTTGGGCGCCAGTTTTGCTACAATGCGGCGCGTTTTGTAGATGGGCTTCGAGCCCGTTTTTTATTTGTGGGTCGCAATTTATGGATTTGGTTAAGCTGGTTGAGACTACGGTAACCGGCATGGGCTATGAACTGGTTGACCTTGAGAGGTCTGGGCGCGGGATGTTGCGCGTATTCATCGACAAGCCGGATGGTATCTCGGTGGATGATTGCCTGACAGTCAGCAACCAATTGACGCGTCTGTTCATGGTTGAGAATGTTGATTATGAGCGGCTCGAAGTTTCTTCGCCGGGACTTGACAGGCCGCTGAAGAAGGAAGCAGATTTTGTGCGATTTTCCGGCCAGAAGGCACAGCTCAAGCTGCGAATGCCGATGGAGGGGCGCAAGAATTTTGCCGGCATCATAGGTGAGGTCAGCGATGGGATTTTGCATTTGGATGTGGATGGCAGTCCGGTGTCAATCGAACTGTCTAATTTGGATAAGGCACGCTTAGTGCCGACTTTTTAGTTTTTATGTTTGTCCTTAGGATTATGGTGCAAAACTGGGACAGATGAGTGGACAGCCGGAGAAAAGTATGAGTCGTGAAATATTATTGCTGGTGGATGCGTTGTCGCGCGAAAAGAACGTGTCCAAGGAAGTCGTGTTCGAATCGCTTGAATCTGCGCTTGCCTCTGCGACCAAGAAGCGTTTTGACGGGGAATCCGATGTGCGTGTCGAGATCGATCGCGATACTGGCGAATACGAGTCATTCCGTCGTTGGGAAGTTGTGGATGACGAGACTTTCGAGACTCCGGACCTGCACATCAAACTGGAAGAGGCGCAAAAGCGCAACGCAGGGATACAGATCGGGGAATTCATCGAAGAGCCTCTGGAATCGATAGATTTTGGCCGTATCGGCGCTCAAGCCGCCAAGCAGGTCATTTTCCAGAAGATACGTGATGCCGAGCGCGAGCAGGTGCTGACAGATTTCATGGAAAGAAAAGAGCATCTGGTTTCGGGAACGGTAAAGAGGCTCGAGCGCGGCAACGCGATCATTGAATTCGGCAAGATCGAGGCCTTGTTGCCGCGCGACCAGATGATCGCCAAGGAGAATCTGCGTGTTGGTGACCGCGTCAAAGCGCATCTTCTGCGCGTAGATCGCAGCGCGAGGGGACCCCAGGTAATCCTGTCGCGAACCTCGCCGGAATTGCTGGTCAAGCTTTTTGAGCTCGAAGTGCCCGAGATCGAGGAAAAACTGCTGGAGATCGTCAGTGCAGCGCGAGACCCCGGTTCGCGTGCGAAGATCGCAGTAGTGTCGCATGATCCGCGCATTGATCCGATCGGAACCTGTGTAGGGATGCGCGGCTCACGTGTACAGGGCGTTACCAACGAACTTGCAGGCGAGCGCGTGGACATCATACTTTGGGCTGAAGACCCCGCCACTTACGTCATCAATGCACTGGCTCCTGCAGAGGTGAGCAGCATCGTGGTAGACGAAGAAAAGCACAATATGGATGTGGTTGTGGAAGAAGAGAACCTTGCTCAGGCAATCGGGCGAGGCGGACAGAATGTGCGCCTGGCTAGCGAATTGACAGGTTGGGAGCTCAATATCATGACAGTTGAGCAGTCCAGCGAGAAACATAACGAGGAGTTTTCCAGAACTCGCGAGATGTTCATGGAAAAACTGGATGTTGACGAAGAGGTGGCAGACATTCTGGTGCAGGAAGGATTCAATACTTTGGAAGAGGTGGCATATGTGCCGCTTGAAGAAATGCTTGAAATCGAATCGTTCGACGAAGCAACGGTGAACGAATTGCGCAGCCGTGCACGCAACGCTCTTT
>QJWF01000106.1 GCA_003235435.1 Nitrosomonadales bacterium | reverse complement strand
AAGACGGCGCTATCCTGGTAGAGATGAACGCACATGGGATCCAGGTGGAGCGCTATCGCAAATCACATCGCCGCTATTGGACGCATTCTTAGTCAAGTCAGGATCATGAACAATTGTATGCGCCACCGGCAAGCACAGGTTGACCTGACCGGTGAATGCTGGAACACTGCACGGCATCCCTGCTGCATGGAAAACAACAAGTGACTGCAGGTTTTAGCCCAAACGGCATACGTACACAGGAGCCAAGGATATGAAAATATTCGTAATGTTTGCGATTCTATCGATACCCTTATTCTGCGCAGCCGAGGAACAGGGCACCGCAGGACTAACGGCACATGACATAGTCGACAATCGAACGACTCTCGACCTTTCCCAAAGGATGAAGCACCGCCTGCTTTCCAATATGCGTGAACAGCTGGCGGCCACCAGAACCATAATCGGCTTGCTGGCCCAGGACAAATTCGAAAGGGCTTCAAGCACAGCCCGAGCCAAGCTGGGAACGACCGAAGACCTGAAGCAGGTTTATGACAGCAGCAAAAATGAAGATCTGAAAAAACTCGGGCAGGCTGCTAACAGCAGTTCGGTTGATCTGGCAATGGCACTAAATTCAAAAGACCTGAAGAAATCATTGCTTGCATTGAAGAACTCGATGGGCTATTGCCTCGAGTGCCACAGGAAGTTCAGGCGATAAACAGACATGACATAACAACCGAAAGGCCGCACCATGAAACAAAGCTGGATAATCCCGATGCTCAAGTTTGGCACCCTGGCCTTGCTTGCCCATGTTGCTGCAGGCATGGCGGCAGATACACCGCCAACAGTCAAGGTAGGCGTATATGCCAGGCACATTGCCAGCAAGATCGTGTACAACTACCGGGTGATCAACAAATTCCCGCAGACCATCGATGCCATAACGGTCGGGCGCGACAGCAGGAATGACGACGATCCCAACAACGATATCTGGGAACTTGCCGAGCTGCCTTCGGACTGGCACAGCAAATTGGGCATTCCCGCCGCAAGTTCCAATTCGCCCACAGGCTGGAAAGTGTCTCTGAGCGTTCCTGAAAGTGGAGATACGCACGCCATCCTTTGGGAAGTCATCAATGACAGATCTCCCCCGCTCCTTGGCGGGCAAACCCTGACCAAAATGAGTATTTCCGTGGACAAGCCTGATTCGAATTATCTGACCGGCCACGCAATGATTCATTTTACCAACAGACTCCCGGCCACGATCACGGTTCCAATCGAGCAACTCGACGCGACGCCACCCACGCTGGAGTTGACAATGAACCCGAGCACGATACTTTCAACGGACGATAGACTCGTTCCGGTCAACGCGATCTTCACGGTAAAGGAGGACGACTATGATCGTCTGCCGGAAATCAAGCTCGAATCCATCACCGCCAATGAGCAACTTGAACCTGACGACATTCGCGATGCGAGTTTTGGCATCGATGACCGATATATAAAACTCCGCGCACATAACAATGGCTGGACCGACCGGACCTACACCGTAATCTATTCCGCAACCGATGCTTCGGGCAACCAGACCCTGGCCTCAGCCACTGTGACCGTGCTGCATGATCAGGGCAGTGGCATGAATCCATAGACAGCAACGTCAAGACTGGCTTGCACAGACCCATCCCATCTCGCAAACTTCCCGGCTGTCTTCGTCACCTCACCAAGCCATGCTGTAGAACCAATATGCTGCCAGTAGTGTATTCCTTCCGCCGCTGTCCTTTTGCGATACGCGCACGCCTTGCCCTCCATTCGGCCGGAGTAGCGTTCGAGTTGCGTGAGGTATCGTTGCGCAACAAGCCGGAAAGCATGCTTATAGCATCTCCCAAGGGCAGCGTGCCGGTACTGGTGCAGCCGGACGGACAGGTAATCGATGAAAGCTGGGAGATCATGCTGTGGTCGTTGAGCCGGCATGACCCCGATGGATGGCTGGGAACAAACGGTGCTTACGCAGATGCGGCGGCCCCGCTGATCATCGAGAACGACACGGTCTTCAAGGGCTATCTGGACCGCTACAAATATCCCGGGCGCTACCCGGAGAACACGCAAGCTCATTACCGCAAACAAGCGGAAGTTTTCCTGCAGATTCTGGAAGCCCGCTTGTGCAAGAATTCTTATCTGTTGGGAAACACCATGTCGATCGCAGACGCTGGCATCTTTCCGTTCATCCGCCAGTTTGCCGATGTGGACAATATCTGGTTCGCAATGTCACCCTATGTATCGCTGCAACAATGGCTGAATGACATATTGAACTCAGAACGCTTTGAAGCAATTATGAAAAAATTTCCGCCTTGGCAGCCGGGCGACATTCCCATCATCCAGGGCGGCAAAGCATCAAGCCTTTGAAGTTTCAGGCTACACCGGTATCGGCGGTATCCTGCAACAAAGCTGCTTTCATTTTTCTGCGGGGTCATGTATCGTAATTACCTCTCCAAACCTCAGCACAAGGTGACTTTTAGGCGTAGTTTGATGATGGTGAATGGTATCCGTTCCCTCGTTGAGTCCGGTTTTCGAGTACTGGCCCGGAATACATCCCCTTCCAAGGAATTCGACAGTGAATAAATTGTTTTGCATTTTGATCATCGCATTGGCGACACCCTTAATTGGCGGGTGCTCAAGTGGCAATGGTTCAAGCGCCTCACCGCCAACTTCAATCACAGCCACTGAAGGCGATGGCAGAGTCTTGCTTACATGGACAGCTGAACCCGGTGTCGACTACTGGCTTTTCACCGCGACCGATCCCAGCCTTACTGCCTTCAACTGGACCAGCTTGCCCAATAGAATGGCATACACCAACGTCGTGTCACCTTATTATTTGTGCGGCCTGTATAGCGGGTCCCGGTATTATTTTGCTATGAATGGCCGCAAAGATGGCGGTCCCGGCGGACCGAGCAGCCCTACAATCACTACAGCGCTCCCCCCATACAATGCTGGCGCCGGCAACTGGACGGTCAACCCTGTATCTTTGATACAGAATATTTACGGTTTGGGATATGCCAGCCTGAAAAACTGTTCGAACACCACGACAAGCGCTGCCGGCAGTTTCGCCGCCGTTGGCGCAGGTAGTGCGATCTTTACCAGTATCGACGGCAAGAATTGGGTGGACCACACTCTAGCGTCTCCAATTTCGACGGACCTTTATGCAGTGACCGGCTATGCCGTGACTCTCAATAATCCAGGCACATTGCGCTGGGTGGCAGTCGGTGCCGGAGGAACTTCCGTCTATAGCACCGATGGTGGTGCAACATGGCTT
>QJWF01000068.1 GCA_003235435.1 Nitrosomonadales bacterium | reverse complement strand
GTATAGGCAAATGTGCGGCTAACAATGTTCCATGCATGCTCCCAATCCAGGTGGTGAATATCCAGCAACAATCGCATCAACTCTGGAATGGCGATGGAAGGATGGGTGTCATTCAACTGGATCGCCACCTTGTCGGGTAGCACATCGAAGGAGTCATGATGTTTCAGGAAACGGAACAGAATGTCCTGCAGTGAAGCGCTGACGAAAAAGTACTGCTGCTTGATACGCAGTTCCCTGCCCATCGCCGTGGTGTCATCTGGATAGAGCACCTTGGAAAGGTTTTCGGATTCATTCTTGTCCTGCACTGCCTTGATATAGTTGCCCTCGTTGAAATACTTGAGGTCGAAATCGCGCGTAGCCTTGGCCGACCACAAACGCATATTGTTGACGGTTTTCAGACCGTAGCCGGGAATCGGAGTGTCATAAGCCATTGCCATCACATCTTCGGTATCGATCCAGTGATTGTGCAGACTGCCTTGCTCGTCGCTGTATTGCACCACGCGACCATGAAACTTGACCGGATACAGCACTTCAGGGCGGGGAAACTCCCACGGATTGCCGTAGCGCAGCCAGTTGTCCGGGTGCTCGACCTGCCAACCGTCCTCGATCTTCTGGTTGAACATGCCGTACTCGTAGCGTATGCCCATGCCGTATCCGGCCAGCCCGATTGTTGCCATCGAATCCAAGAAGCATGCCGCCAGACGACCCAAGCCACCGTTCCCGAGTGCCGCATCGAATTCCATTTCCTTTACTTTTTCAATGTCGATGCCGGCATCGATGCATGCTTGCCGGACTTCATCCGCAAAGCCGATGTTGAGCATGCCATTCATCAGGCTGCGTCCGATCAGAAATTCCATTGAAAGGTAATACACACGCTTTACGTCATTGTTGTAATAGCGGCGCATGGTCGCCATCCAGCGTTCGATAAGGCGCTCGCGCACGACGCGGGCCAGAGTGAAAAACCAGTCCCGGTCGGTTGCGGTGATGGGGTCCTTGCCTATGGTGAAGATCAGATGGTTGATCATCGATTGCTGAACCTCGTTCAGGCTGAGATTGAGCGGCTCGCGAGGGTCAGGTTGCTGTTTTTTCGGCATTTCACTTCATCCTCGGAAGGTTGGCAGTGTATGTAGTATAGAGATGATTTATGCAAACGTCCCGACCATGGTGCGTAATCTTCTACTCTTTCGATTTTGCTACGACTGAACATGCAATTCGAGAATGTCTTTGCTTTGTAAATTAAAGTTTATAATTTCTTCTTTGTAACTGTCCGGTCGCATGCAGTTGAGCAATGGTATCGGAACTTCGGAAAATTACCGCCAGGAAATAACTTTGGGCGTGGTTGGCACGTGGCTATTCATCAGATGGCTGCCGGATTGGCTTTAATGGTACATGCCAACGGAGTTTACTCATTTTTCAATCGCCTGGCGTTCAACTGCGGAACATTTTGATGATCTTATCAGGCTTGCCGATATCGCAAACAATATCGCTGCACCGAGCATGGATGTCCATGCTGGTGCTGGTATGCGGGTGTCTGATACATCCCCAGCCGGTTTTGGCTGAGGGACAATCCAGTCCTCCGGTCAGGCTGATCGCACCTGAAACAGTGCGCAAGTTTCTTGCACAGTATTTTGTACTTCCGGACACCATGCTCAAAAATGAAACCGAACGGGCTATTTTCTTGCGCCGGGCAGAGCGAGAAATCCCGGAATTGCTGTCGACCGAAGGTTACTTTTCCGGTAAAGCGGAATTTCGCTCGGTAACCGAAGACGGCGTTCTGGTGCTGGAAGTCATTCCGGGGAAGCGTACCCTGGTTACGGAAGTGAACATAGAATTTCGAGGGGATCTGGCTTTATCCGAAACGCAACGCAAAGAGCGTGCAAATCAACTGCGCACTGCCTGGCCGTTGCCCCCGGGCACGCCGTTTCGGGCGACTGCATGGGATGATGCCAAAGCGGATTTGCTGTCTGAGGTGTCCAGCCGGGATTATGCTTCAGCCCGTCTCGCTGAAAGTTCAGCCCAGGTAGATACGGTCAAAGCCGCTGCAAGTTTGCATGTGGTGGTGGACTCAGGTCCGCGCTTTCTGTTCGGTGAATTGCAGGTGAGCGGTCTGGAGCGGTACAGCGAATTGCTGGTCAGCCGTTATGCCACATTTAGCCACAGCCAGCCTTATCAGCGTAATCTGCTGTTGTCCTTCCAGACGCAATTGCAGAACCTGCCGCAATTCAGTTCGGTCATCGTCAATCTCGACATTCCGCCGGAACTTGACCGTTCGGATTCCGGCAATGACATTGTGACAGCACCGATCAAGGTGATGCTCACGGAGGCGAAATCGCGCAAGCTTTCGCTGCGTATCGGTTACAGCAGCAACAACGGAGTGCGCAAAGAGGTCAATTATCAGAGTTACAACTTTTTGAATAAAGCTTGGACCCTGAACAGCGCAGTTGTTTTTGAACAAAACCGCCAGTCAATTTCTGCAGGAATTGATACCCCGCCCAATCCGCTTGGCTACCATCTAACCTGGAATGGCAGCGCGGAAAAGACCCAGATACAGGGACTGGAGACACGGCGCGACAAGCTCGGTGTGATGCGCAGCCGCTTGCAGTTCGGAATCGAGACGGGCATCGGCCTCAACTGGCAACAGGAGCAGAGGCTTCCGCTTGGCGGTATCCGCGAGACTGATCAGGCGCTGGTGCTGGATTGGCACTGGAACAGGCGCACAGTGGACAACCCGCTGTTTCCGATGTCGGGCGCATTGACCGAATCGCTTGTTGGCGGCGCCAGTAAGGCGGCGCTGTCCGACCAGAATTTTGTACGCAGCTATGTGCGTCACCAGATGTGGGTACCTTTGGGCGAACACGATGTGGTTTTGCTGCGCATCGAAGGCGGTTATACCGTATCCAACTCTCGTCTCGGTATCCCGCAGGAATACCTGTTCCGCGTCGGCGGTACCCAGACAGTGCGGGGTTTTGCTTATCAGAGTCTGGGTTTTCGTGAAGGGGGTGCCGTGGTCGGTGGGCGGGTAATGGCCACGGGCAGCGCCGAATATGTCCACTGGTTCGGTAATTGGGGCGCCGCATTGTTTGCCGACGCCGGCGGAGCTGCCGATGTTGCCCCCGAACTGCAAATGTCAATGGGATACGGTATTGGTGCGCGCTGGCGCAGTCCTCTCGGTCCGCTGGCACTCGATCTTGCACGCGGCAAAGGTCAGCCGGGCTCGCGCGTGCACTTTTCCGTCGCGGTGGCTTTCTGATGGATCGTGCCCCTCAAACAAAGTCAAGGCGCT
>QJWF01000236.1 GCA_003235435.1 Nitrosomonadales bacterium | reverse complement strand
ATGGCTAAGAAGATGCATGATACCCCGAACCTGGACCAACTCGAGAGTGGGCCATGGCCCAGTTTTGTGACCGGCTTGAAAGAGCTGGCCAGAAACAAGGATTACGTTGTTGATCTGCTTGGGCAACTTGAGGCTTCGTACAGGACCAAAAAGGGTTACTGGAAAGGCGGAACAGTCGGCGTGTTTGGCTATGGCGGCGGCATTATCCCGCGCTTTACAGAACTCAAGGATGAAAGCGGCAAGCCGGTTTACCCGGATTGTGCCGAGTTTCATACATTGCGCGTGATGCCGCCACCCGGCATGCACTATGATACGGATACACTGCGCAAATTCTGCGATGTGTGGGAGAAGCATGGTTCAGGCCTGATTGCATTCCATGGTCAGTCTGGCGACATCATGTTCCAGGGCGCAACAACCGAAAACGTGCAACACGCCTTTGACGAGATCAACGAGATGGGCTTCGATCTCGGCGGTGCTGGCCCTGCTGTGCGCACCTCTATGTCTTGCGTAGGCGCTGCGCGTTGCGAACAGTCTTGCTACGATGAGGCGAACGCGCAACGCAAAGTGCTGAACACATTTCTGGATGATATCCACCGTCCTTCCTTGCCATACAAGTTCAAATTCAAATTCTCCGGTTGCCCGAATGATTGCATGAATTCGGTGCAGCGTGCGGACATGGCCGTTATTGGTACGTGGAGAGACAACATTCGCACTGATGAAGAACTGGCGAAAAAATGGTTTGCCAAGCACGGCATGGACGAACTGGTGAATGACGTTGTGGCGCGATGCCCGACCAAGACATTCCAGCTAAAGCAGATCAAGAATGTCAAAAAAGGCCCAAGTATTTCCAGCGTTGCGATCAATGATACTCAGGCGATAGAGATCGACAACCACGATTGCGTGCGCTGCATGCACTGCATCAACGTGATGACTGGTGCCCTGGCACCCGGAAAAGACAAGGGCGCGACCGTGCTGGTTGGCGGCAAGAGTACGCTGAAAATCGGCGGCCTGATGGGAACCGTAATTATCCCGTTCATGAAACTTGATACGGAAGAGGAAGTGCAAAAGCTGGTTGACCTGGCGCAACGCACCATAGATTTTTTCGCCGAGAATGCCCTGGAGCACGAACGCACCGGCGAAATGATCGAGCGTATAGGTTTGATCAACTTCCTCGAGGGTGTCGAAGTCGAGGTTGATCCGAACATGGTTTCTACACCCCGTACCAATCCTTATGTTCGTACCGATGGTTGGGATGAGGAAGTTTCCAAGATCAACGCCAAGAAGCAAGCGGCCTGAGGAGATAAAAAATGAATCAAGCAGTTCAAGAGAAACCTGCCGCAAAACGCAAGCCAAAAGAAACCGGGGTGCCGGACAACAAGAAGTATTTGCATCCATTGATGGCGAAGAATTACGGCAATTGGAAATATCATGACCGCCCGCGCCCCGGTGTATTGCATCACGTGGCGCATAGTGGCGACCAGATCTGGTCCGTCCGTGCCGGCACGCAGAGGCAAATGGACGTGGGCACTATTCGCCTGCTGTGCGATATTGCCGACAAGTACGCGGAAGGCCACGTGCGTTTCACGATTCGTTCCAACATGGAATTCATGGTGTCCAAGGCGGAAAAAGTCGATCCGCTGATAGCCGAGCTGGAAAAGCACGGTTTCCCTGTTGGCGGTACCGGTAATTCGGTCTCGATGATTGCACACACACAAGGCTGGTTGCACTGCGATATCCCGGGCACCGATGCTTCCGGCGTAGTGAAGGCATTGATGGACGAATTGATCGTTGAATTCAAGCGCGAGGAAATGCCAAATCGCGTGCATCTGTCCACCTCATGCTGCGAGATCAACTGCGGCGGACAAGCAGACATCGCTATCATTGTTCAGCATACCAAGCCGCCGGTGATCAATCACGACCTGGTAGCCAATGTCTGCGAGCGCCCGACGGTGGTTGCGCGTTGTCCGGTTGCGGCGATACGCCCGGCCATGGTGAACGGCAAACCTTCGCTTGAGATCGACGAAACCAAATGCATGTGCTGTGGTGCCTGTTATCCACCTTGTCCGCCGATGCAGATCAATGATCCGGAATATTCCAAGCTGGCGATCTGGGTGGGGGGTAAGAACTCCAACGCACGCGGGAAACCGACTTTCATGAAAATGGTTGCTTCCGGCCTGCCCAACAATGCGCCAAGGTGGCCAGAAGTCAGCGCGGTGGTTAAAAAGATCCTGAATGTTTACAAGGAAGATGCCCGCCCTTGGGAGCGCTTGGCTGACTGGATCGATCGTATCGGCTGGCCGCGCTTCTTTGAAAAGACCGAATTGCCGTTCACCAAGTATCTGATAGACGATTGGCGCGGTTCTCGTTCCACGTTCAATGCCTCAACTCATATCCGCTTTTGACCAGGAGTAGTTGCATGAAATTCGGGATCGTCGTAAACGAGGGGCCTTACCAGCATCAGGCCAGCGATACAGCCTATTTGTTCTGCAAGGCAGCTATAGCAAAAGGCCATGAAGTGTGGCGCGTATTTTTCTATCACGATGGTGTGAATAACGCTTCCAAACTGACCGAACCACCCCAGGATGACCGCCATATCGTGAACCGCTGGAGCAAGCTTGCAGAGGAACATGGTGTGGATCTGGTTGTTTGCGTGGCAGCTGCGCTTCGACGAGGCATAAAGGATGAAAACCTTGCATCCGGGTTCCGTATTTCCGGACTGGGACAACTGGTCGAGGCCGGTATACAGACCGACCGCACGGTCGTGTTTGGGGATTGAAGGTTACACATATGAGTGAAGAAAACAACGTCAAGAAGTTCATGTTCGTCAATCGCAAGGCGCCTTACGGCACCATTTATGCGCTCGAATCGCTGGAAGTCGTGTTGATCACAGCAGCCTTCGATCAGGACGTTTCGCTGGTGTTTATGGATGACGGCGTCTACCAGTTGAAGAAGGGACAGCAGACCAAAGGTATAGAGTGCAAGAATTTCTCCCCGGCTTATCGTGCGCTTGAGGGCTACGACATCGAGAAACTTTACGTCGAGAAGGAGTCTATGGAAGCGCGCGGCCTCAGCGAAGCGGATCTGCTGGTGGACGTTACCGTGCTCGGTCGCGCTGAAATGGGCGAATTGATGAACCAGCAAGACGTGGTCTTGAGTTTCTAGGGAGAGTCGCCAGATGCTGCATATCATCAACAAGTCTCCGCTGACAAATAATTCGCTTGATAGCTGTCTGCGAGTTGCGCCAGCGGGAGGGGATATTTTGCTTATCGAGGATGCTGTTTACGCA
>QJWF01000128.1 GCA_003235435.1 Nitrosomonadales bacterium | reverse complement strand
GATTATTTCCTTATTGTCTCTTACGCGTAATTTGCTCTGGGCCTATGAGAAGATCAGCTGGTGTTGACTATTTTGTCCAATCTTGGCCAACAATTCGTCTCATCCCTACGCTGAGTAACAACACGCTAAAGGCTGACAATATTCCGATACCAAGGATGTGCTGTACATCGCCTGAAAAGTGGAACAGTTCACGAAGTACTGGCAGGCTAAACACCAGTGCCAACCCGATTATGCTGCCCAGTACGATCTTCCATAGTACCGGGTTATTACTCAACATTATTCCTTGCCTTGGAGACTTTAGTGATAAATTTGCGAATACCAGCGCAATGTTTCCCGTCACCATAGCGATGAAAACCAGCGCGCGCACAGTATTTTCATCCTTCGTTATTGATATTGCCCAAAAATAAATCATGGCAGCTATGCTAAAAGCCACCAGTCCCTGAAGCAGACTAACAGCCATCAATTTTCCACCGAACAGAGGTTCGTTCGTCTTTCTCGGAGGTCGTTGCATGATGTTTTCCTCTTCGGGCTCCGCTTCAAACAAGATCGAGCAAGCGGGGTCAATGATCATTTGCAGGAACATTATATGTGCAGGTAGCAAAAGCAGAGGTTCACCTAAAAGTACTGGCAGCAGTGCCATACCGACGATTGGAATATGCACTGCAAGCGCGTAACTCATTGCTTTTCGCAGGTTGTCGTAGATGCGACGTCCCATCCGTATCGTTGCGACCAACGAGCCAAAGTCATCATTGAGCAACACCAGTGCAGCGGCTTCGCGGGCAACATCGGTGCCGCGCTTTCCCATTGCCACGCCGATATGTGCTGCCTTTAGTGCCGGCGCATCATTAACGCCATCGCCAGTCATCGCGACGATTTCTCCATTGCCCTTGAACGCTTCCACCAGACGCAGTTTTTGCTGCGGAGCGATACGGGCAAATACCTGTACATCGCGAATACAGGCATGTAATTCCTGTTCAGAGAGCTCGTCGATCTCGCTGCCGGTCAATACTTGCTCCGCTGGCAAGCCCAATTCACGGGCAATAGCCTGAGCAGTGATTGCGTGGTCGCCGGTGATCATCACTACCCGAATGCCCGCAGCGAGGCAGATGGCAACAGCTTCCAATGCATCGTCTCGCAGTGGATCCAGCAAGCCCACCAAGCCGACGAATGAAAATTCGATGTCATGTTGTTGCGCGGGCCATTCTTGGCCGGGCTCCAGTGCTGCACGCGCAACACCCAGTACGCGTAATCCCTGGCTAGCCATTTTTGCGGCAGAATGTCCGATAGTTCGTGCTTGGTCATCTGGCAGATGGCACAGATCAATGATGGCTTCGGGAGCGCCCTTTGCGGCCACCATATGATGTAATTGTTCGTCGCGTTGCCAAACGTGAGACATGGCCATCAACTCGGGTGACAGGCTGTATTCGTGTATCAACTGCCATTCTTCATGGAGATGTTCGCTACCGCTTAGTGTCCGATTGCCAAATTCATGCAACGCCCGTTCCATCGGATCGAATGGATTTCGCTCACTCGCCAATATGCCGAACTCCACTAATTCGTGCCATGGCTCTGGCAACTGACTATTATTGTCAACCTGGAACGTTTTGCCTTCGCTATATAGTTTGCGGATGACCATGTGGTTTTCCGTCAGCGTTCCAGTTTTGTCTGAGCATAGCACAGTGGTTGCGCCGAGTGTTTCAATTGCATCAAACCGCCTTGTAAGCACATTTCGTCGAGAAATGCGCCATGCGCCGAGTGCCATGAACACCGAAATGATCACCGGGAATTCTTCCGGCAAGGAAGCCATCCCCAGTGTTATGCCCGCAAGCAACGCATCAAGCCATTCTCCATGCGAGAAGCCATGGATGATCACCAACAGCAGGCAAAACGCGCCTGAAAAAAATGCGAACCTACGCACTAAGCGCCCGGTCTGAATGCGCAATGGCGATGTGCCGGTGTGGGCACTTTCCAACGATTTTCCAATTTTTCCGATAGCGCTAGACTTTCCTGTAGCTGTTACAAGGGCAATGCCGCTACCTTGTACCAATAAAGTTCCTGCATACACGAACGGCTGATCATCTCCGCCGGGTTGGCGCGGAACTTCATCAGGTTTACCCGGGCGTTTGCGTACAGGAACCGATTCTCCGGAGAGCATGGACTCGTCAGCAAAGAGGTCGTTGCAATTGAGCAGCACAGCATCAGCCGCAACACGATCACCCTCAGTCAGAAGCAACAAATCTCCGGCTGCCACTTCACGTCCAGCGATACGTTGTTTTTTTCCATCGCGCAGGACAATGGCACGTGGGCTGGACAGGTTGCGCAAAGTTTCGAGCACCCGCTCGCTCTTGAGTTGTTGTGATGAGGTGAGAACCGTGATGAGTACCACGAAGAACATCAGCATCAGCGCATCTTCGAAATCGCCGAGCATCAGATAAATTCCGCCTGCTGCGAGCAGTAAAAGGAACATCGGCTCGAGCAAAACTTCAACAACGATGTGCCATACGCGCCGAGCCTGAGGTGGTTTTAGTTCGTTATATCCGGACCTGGCGAGGCGCTTCTGTGCTTCAGCGGTGCTTAGGCCTGAAATTGGCTGGACTGTCTGGGTGTGGCTCATATAAGCAGATTCCTGCTTTGTTCCGACGGGCTAGCACCGGTCTCATAACAAAGAATTAAATTCTGGATTTCGTCAGAAATTCCAGAAAGATATGTTGTCTTCACTCTGCAACTTTCCTGCTATCTTGAGCATACCTCGATAAAGCCGTTTTAGTAAATTCCTTCACCTTGGATGCAAGAATATGATGCACAAAGCAAGACTTTCGGTTAGATTGTCGAGCTAAGTTTTTGGTGATAGATATTTACCGGGTGAACGCGCCCCGCAAAACTCTCATAACTTTAGGAGTTAAGGTATGACGCAATACAGCAAACGCATGGTGATCGTACATTGGTTAACGCTCCTTCTGCTGGTTGCTGGCTGGTTTCTTGGAGAAGATTTAGCCGAGGCGACTGATGCTAACAAAGCGACATTGTACGGATACATTGTGCATGCGTTGGTGGGCGCCACGATTCTGCTGCTTACCCTGACCCGATTGGTTTTCCGAAACAAAGACGGTACACCTCCACCAATCGGCCAGTCAGCCTTGGACAAATTTGCCAAGGGGATTCAGCACCTTATATATCTCGTTCTGATTGTGTTGCCGGTGAGCGGTATTACTACCGTCATTTCCAGTGATGCAGGCAAAGCCATATTGGCAGGGGATGCTAGCCTGCTTCCGAAGGAGGGCGGCTATGATCATGTGTTTGCCCACGAAGTGCACGAAATCCTGGTCACTATTTTGATTGTTCTGGTAGCCGTGCATCTGCTGGGAGCGATCAAGCACCAATTTATTACCAAAGATGGCCTGATGGAGCGCATGTCTTTGCGCAGAAAAAGCTGACTTCCCGTTGTAGAAATCAGGGAAGGTTTTGAGCTATCACTTGGATATTGTTTTGAAGGTTGCTTATTCTATCAAACTCTAAGGGATTCTAGAACTCGGCTGATTGCAACAACCAGCCTAATCCGCCTAGCGCGCCGAAAAAGATGGTTACATGAGCCCATGCCCAGAACAGGTAGCGTCGTGAAAGTTTTTCCGGAGTAAGATTGCTGATTAGGAACAGTTTCCCATCGCGCGGGTGTCCGATGATATGAAAGTCTGGCTGTAACCGGGCTTCGCGGAACATCTTTCCCACTTGGCGTTTGGCAGCTGATCGAGCCAGCATCCATTCTTTCATGTCCAATTCACCATTTTCATCCAGATCAAAGCGCATGTGCAGTTTTGGCATGTCTTTCTTCCATTCGCTCAGCAGTGCATTGAGTTCTGCGCGTGTATCAAACTCCAGATTACTGCCGCCCTGGGTGCGAAAATTTCCGATGACATACAGGAAATCGTGATCGATAATTTTCCATTCGGTGTATTTGTAACCGTCTCTTTCCCATTGGTCACGGTGCTTGGTAATGATCTCGGCCCGCGCCGGATCTACGAGGCATGACCCTGTATCGTCCCGAAGCAAAAAGCAGTCATCGCTCTCCCCGCTGTCTACAGTTTCCCATTTATCGTTGGGATCACGACGCTCCACTTTGTAGCGATACCATAAACAGGGCAGCGCAGTGAATTTGCTGAGCACTGGAGCTTCCTTGACTTGGCCGCCGCGACCAGTCAGTTCGACATATCCCTGTGCGGCAGAGGCGACTTTTGACGTTGGGGTATCACGAATTGCTCGCAACCTGTTCAAGGCCGACAACCAGGCCAGAATGCTGATGCACGCGATGGCTGAAAGACTGAACAGCCAGCCGTTTCGTGATTCCAGCTTGAGGCCGACCAGCAACAGCAACAGCTGCGCACCCGAGGTGACGAGTTGCGCATATTCGCGGCGCAGCCTGACCAACATCTTTGCTAACTAAATAGTTGCTTCATATCCACGTCCGATTTTTCGGCGGATGAAAATTCAAGCAACGGTTTTTCTGTGAAACTAAAAATTTTTGCGATGATACTGGCGGGGAACACTTCGATCTGTACGTTGTTGATGTTTACCGATTCGTTATACAGTTCGCGGCGGTCGGCGATGCCATTTTCCAGCGACGTGATGCGGGCCTGCAACTGCATAAAATTCTCATTGGCTTTCAGTTCCGGATAAGCTTCCGCAACCGCAAATATGTTGCCCAAGCCCATGCGCAGCATGTCTTCAGCCTGGCCCAGCGCGGGGATGTCCTGTTTCTGTCGGGCCGCCTGTACTTGTGATCTTGCCTCGATTACTTTTTGCAAGGTGCTTTGTTCGAATTGTTTGTATTGCTTGCACACCTCCACCAACTTGGGCAGCTCGTCATGACGCTGTTTGAGCAGCACGTCTATGTTTGCCCATGCCTTGGCTACGGCATGTTTGACGCTGACCAAGTGGTTATAAAGACTGATGGAATAGAACAGCATTACAGTGATGAAGCCCAAGAATATCAATGTGGCCATGTATGCTCCCAAACAATGTTTCAATTAATACTGTCCAATTGTGGCGTGAATCCGCATCGTAAAGCAAAACTGACTTCATGACACATATCTATAAAATCAGTCGGTTGTTCAAACAGGTTCCGGTTTGAATGAGTCGAGCTAGTGTCGGCAAAAGATTCAGACCGGTTATCTCTTTCAGTTTACGCGCGCATGCTTTCAAGTGATCGAGAGAAATCTCGACAGGTTCGCCTGACGCCGCGAATACGATCGCATTGCCGCTCTCGCATGAAGGAAATTGCAGCATGCGATCGTCAAACGCTTCTGCGATACGTGCAGTTATCGCATCCGGGTTGCGGCTGCGGGTCAACAGATTTACTGACATGATTCCTTCATTGCTGAGGCATGTACGGCATGCCTGATAGAAAGGCAATGTTTCAAGCGCGCCACTATGTGCATTCTCATCGAAACCGTCCACCAGGATCAGGTCGAAATTTCCTTTGCTGTTCAATACATATTCCGCACCGTCTCCGATCACAAGATTGAGGCGCTCCGGGTCTTCAGGAAGCTTGAAGAACTGACTCGCTGCAGCGACCACCGCAGCTTCGATTTCCACCACGGTAAGGTGCGCAAGCGGATAATGGCGATACAAGAACTTGGTCAGAGAAGCAGCACCCAGACCGATCAGCAGAACCTTCCTTGGCGGGTCTCGCAGCAATAGCGAAGCCATCATCTCTCGGGTATATTCCAGCTCCAGATTCCACGGTCGTGCGATGCGCATCGCGCCCTGTATCCATTCCGAACTGAAAAGCAACGTGCGGACACCGGCTTCTTCGCGTATATCGATGGGAAAACTCATGTATGGCTCAGGCTGAATTTATTATCCAGCCCACTGATTCAGCAACCACCTTGCCCACTCAGTGACGTCGCTTGCCGTCATCCCAATGCTGATGCCTTGTTGCGCCAGCGTATCTCCCGCCGCGCCGTGCAGATGCACCGCCAGCAGCATTGCATCATCCATATCCATTCCCTGTGCGATTAAGGCGGCTATCATTCCGGTTAGCACATCACCCATGCCTGCACTGCTCATACCTGGGTTTCCGGTGTTGTTCTGGTATATTCTGCCGGCACGCGTGGCGCACAAACTGTCCGCGCCTTTCAGCACTACGGCGCATTTGAATTTTTGTGCCAGTTCCTTCACGGCAGCAACGCGATAGGCCTGTATTTCCTTGATGTCGCATTCAAGAAGACGGGCGGCCTCTCCGGGATGCGGGGTAAGCACCGATCCTACCTTGCGGGTGCGCAGATCATCCTGCAAGTCGGTTTGACGGGCCAGGACATTCAGCGCGTCGGCATCGATCACCAGTGCCGTATTGCGCATCAGCGCTTCATACAGAATCTTCTGTGCTTTAATCGAGGTTCCCAGTCCGCAACCGATCACAAACACATTCACGCCGGAAAGCCGCATTGCGGCGGAGGCGTTATGCAGCATCAGTTCTGGTTGCACCAAGTCAATTCCCGGCGCAATTTCCGCCAGCAAGCCAGCATGCACGCTACCCGCGCCCAGTTTCAGCGCTGCCCGTGCTGCAAGTAATGCCGCACCGATCATGCCTCTATCCCCGCCGATAATTGCGACCGTGCCGAACAGCCCCTTGTGGCTGTCACGCGGGCGTTTTGGAAAGTTTGCGATGACCTGCTTCCTCCTAAGCGTCTGGATTTGTTTTTTCATTTTTCAAACATTATTCATATGGACAGTGCATAGTATAATCGCGTCCCGGATTTTCATTTTGGCCTTCTCCATGTTTCGAGTCATTGCCGGCTCCGCTGCATTGTCCGCCTTCCGTCTGGAAAAGCTTCGTTCAGCACTGATCGAGGTTTCTCCCAACATCGCCATCAAGGATACCCGTCACTATTATTTCTGCGCGCTGCGCGGTGCGGATTTAAGCAGGGCGCAATCCAGGATACTGGACAAAGTGCTGGGTCTAGGGAAGGCGTCCGGCGAGCCAGGTGATGCTGGGAATTGCCTGCGCTTGCTGGTAGTTCCGCGCTTGGGCACGATCTCACCCTGGTCGACCAAGGCAACCGATATCGCACAGCATTGTGGCGTGTCAGGCGTGCAGCGCATCGAGCGCGGCATAATTTATTACTTGAATATCGGCCATGGTCAGCAACTTGGCAAATCCGAGCTTGAAGCGGTGTTGCCGTTGCTGCATGACCGCATGACCGAGACGGTAATGACCGATCTCGATGGCGCGGCTCAAAAAATTTTCCAGCACGGAAAACCGCAACCACTTGCCAGGGTGAACGTATTGAAAGGTGGGCGCAAGGCGCTGGAGAAAGCCGATCAGGTGATGGGGCTTGCGCTCTCCGCGGATGAGATCGAATATCTTGTCGAGAACTTCCGGAAACTGGAACGCAATCCGACTGATGTCGAACTGATGATGTTCGCACAGGCAAACTCCGAGCACTGCCGTCACAAGATTTTCAATGCCGACTGGGTCATCGACGGCGTACCTCAGGATATCTCGCTATTTGGCATGATACGGAATACCCACAAGGTCAGCCCGCAAGGTACTGTGGTGGCTTATTCTGACAATTCCTCGGTGATCGAGGGGGCGCGCGTAGAGCGCTTTTATCCGCGTGCCGGCGGAAGCTACGCATTCAGCGACGAGTTGACGCATACCTTGATGAAGGTCGAGACGCACAATCATCCGACCGCCATCTCACCGTTCGCGGGTGCGGCTACCGGAGCAGGCGGGGAGATTCGCGACGAGGGCGCAACCGGCTGTGGCTCCAAGCCCAAGGCCGGTTTGACCGGATTCTCGGTTTCAAACCTGAATATCCCGGAATTCCAACAGCCCTGGGAAATGCCGTATGGCAAACCCTCGCGTATCGTTTCTGCCTTGCAGATCATGCTGGATGGCCCGATCGGTGCGGCGGCGTTCAACAACGAATTCGGCCGTCCGAACCTTGCTGGATATTTCCGCACCTTCGAAGAAAGTGTTAGCGGCGAGTTGCGCGGTTACCACAAACCGATCATGTTGGCGGGCGGTTTGGGCAACATCATGGCCGAGCACACTCACAAGCAAGCGCTGCCTGTTGGAGCGTTGGTGGTGCATCTGGGTGGCCCCGGCATGTTAATCGGCTTGGGAGGCGGGGCGGCATCGAGCATGGACACCGGCAGCAATGCAGAAAATCTCGATTTCGATTCGGTGCAGAGAGGCAATCCGGAAATGCAGCGCCGCGCCCAGGAAGTGATAGACCGCTGCTGGCAGATGGGTGTAAAAAATCCCATCCTTTCGATACACGATGTCGGCGCGGGCGGAATGTCCAACGCTTTGCCGGAACTCGTGCATGGCGGCGGGCGCGGAGCCCGTTTCGAGCTGAGCAAGATTCCGCTGGATGAGACCGGCATGTCGCCGAAACAGATCTGGTGCAACGAATCACAGGAGCGGTATGTGCTGGCGATAGCGCCGGACCGCCTCGAAGAATTTCGCGCCCTGTGCGAACGCGAGCGTTGTCCGTTCGCGGTGATCGGTGAGGCGACACAGAACGATCAGCTGATAGTACATGACGCAAGATTCGACAACGATCCCGTTGACATGCCGTTATCGGTTCTGCTCGGCAAGCCGCCAAAAATGACACGCAATGTCGTGCGTGAAACGCCCCGGCTGACCACCTGCGATACCGGCAAGATAGAATTGCGCGATGCAGTTGAGCGAGTGTTGCGTTTGCCTGCCGTGGCAAACAAGAACTTTCTGATCAGCATAGGCGACCGCACCGTGGGAGGAATGACTGCGCGAGATCAGATGGTTGGTCGCTGGCAAGTGCCGGTGGCCGATGTCGCCGTCACACTGATGGGTTTTAACACCTATCGCGGCGAGGCTTTCGCGATTGGCGAGCGTACCCCGCTTGCACTGGTGAATGCGCGTGCATCTGGCCGCATGGCAGTCGGTGAGGCGATCACCAATATCGCAGCGGCGCGTATCGACAAGATAAGTGACATCAAACTTTCTGCAAACTGGATGGCGGCTGCCAGCCATCACGGCGAGGACGCCTCGTTGTTCGATACCGTGAGAGCGGTGGCCATGGAGCTGTGTCCGCAACTCGGCATATCCATCCCGGTCGGCAAGGATTCCATGTCGATGAAAACGGTTTGGAAGGACGGAGATGAGGAAAAGTTCGTCATCGCCCCATTGTCGTTGATCGTTACTGCGTTCGCACCCTGTTCGGATGCCCGCGACACGGCAACGCCGCAGCTGGGCGCTTACCTTGATACCACTCTACTGCTGTTCGACCTGGGGCAGGGAAGGAATCGCATGGGTGGATCGGCACTGGCGCAGGTATACAAACAGGTTGGCGATGTCGCTCCGGATGTGGACGATGCGCGACTGCTCAAGACATTTTTCGAGTTTGTGCAGCGCCTGAATATAGAGGGAAAGGTGTTTGGTTATCACGACCGTTCCGATGGAGGACTGTTCGTCACCCTGTGCGAAATGGCGTTTGCTACCCATTCAGGTTTGACCATCAGCCTAGACGGGATACACGGCGATACACTGCGTGTGCTGTTCAACGAAGAACTGGGGGCGGTGATACAGGTGCGCAACCGTGACGTCCAGCATATACAGGGCCTTGCACACGATGTCGGGCTAAAGCACGTGCACCGGATCGCCACATTGAACCAAACCGGCATGATTGATATATTCCATAACGGCGATAAATTGTTTTCTGAAAACGGAATGGAGCTGCAGCGCACCTGGTCCGAGACCAGTTACCGGATGCAGAGACTGCGCGACAATCCGTCCTGCGCGCAACAGGAATTCGACTGTCTTATGGATGCCGGCGATCCGGGTCTGCACGTCAAGCTCACCTATGACCAGAACGAGAAGACCTCGGCATATTTGCTGCGCAGTCGTCCAGCTATCGCCATCCTGCGCGAGCAGGGTGTGAACGGCCATGTGGAAATGGCAGCGGCATTCGACCGCGCCGGTTTTTCTTCGGTCGACGTGCACATGAGCGACATTATCAGCGGCCGTGCGAAACTGTCTGGCTTCAAGGGCTTTGCTGCCTGTGGAGGTTTTTCCTACGGTGACGTGCTCGGCGCGGGTGAGGGATGGGCAAAGTCCATCCTGTTCAACCCGCGTGCACGCAACGAATTCGAGGCATTCTTCCAGCGTAGCGACACCTTCGCGCTTGGCGTGTGCAATGGTTGCCAGATGATGAGCAACCTGCATGACATCATTCCCGGCGCGGAAAGCTGGGCACGCTTCTCGCGCAACCAGTCTGAACAGTTCGAGGCGCGCTTTGTGATGGTCGAGGTGCAAGACTCGCCGTCTATCTTCTTAAGCGGAATGGCTGGCAGCCGCATGCCCATCGTGGTATCGCACGGCGAGGGCTATGCCGATTTTGGCGATGACAAGCGCCTGAAAACGGCTCAGCCTCTGGTGACTTTGCGTTATATCGATAACCGCGGACATGCCACCGAAACCTATCCCCTCAATCCTAACGGATCGCCGCAAGGTATCACTGGACTGACCACGCCGGACGGGCGATTCAGTATCATGATGCCGCACCCTGAGCGCGTTTTTCGCGCGGTTCAGAATTCGTGGTATCCGGCCGATTGGCAGGAAAACGGTGCATGGCTGCGAATTTTTCAGAATGCGCGAAAGTGGGTTGCATAAATTGTAAAATGCAGACTTCTACAATCGGAAATTCCATATTATCTATT
>QJWF01000002.1 GCA_003235435.1 Nitrosomonadales bacterium | reverse complement strand
CGTACAACGCAATACCGGGAACAAGTGCCAGCAGCACCTTGAACATGATCCGGGCAACATTCTCGGATTTGCTGATGAAGGGCGAGAAGAATGCGGCCATGTTATTCTTTGGTGTGCTCGACATGCGATTGAGCTATCTCAAAGATATGTTCGCGACGGGTTTCAATTTCCGAGGCAGCATGCTTTGGTTCGGGTTGCAGTTCGGAGCTGCCGGGCTTGGCGGCTTGCGCAGCACGCTCCTTGGCAGCCAGTTTCTCGGCTTTCTCGCGCTTTTCGCGCTCGATACGGTATTGGTGAAATTCATGGCGCTCACGCGCACTGTCTGCGGCCTGCTTTTCTTTCTCACGCGCGTGGATCTCGCTCTTGGCGAAACGGTAGTACTGCACCAACGGGATGTGGCTGGGGCAGACGTAGCTGCATGCGCCGCATTCGATGCAGTCGAACAGGCTGTATGACTGCGCTTTCCCGAACTCCCTGGACCTTGCGAACCAGTACAGATCCTGCGGTTGCAATTCGGCCGGACACACTTCGACGCAGCGCGTGCACCGGATGCAAGGCATGGCCGGCGCAGGAGCGGGGAACAGTTTTTCCGAAGCGACAATAACGCAATTGGTGGCCTTCACCACCGGGACACGGACTTCAGGCAGTGGCAGGCCCATCATCGGGCCACCCATGATGTAACCGTTGCTGTCCGGCAAGGGTGTGCTCAGGGCAACCAGTTCATCGATCGGTGTGCCGATCAGTACTTCATAATTGCGCGCCTGCCGGACATTACCGGTAACGGTGACGATGCGCGAAAGCAATGGCTGCCCCCGCGCGATGGCGCGATATACGCTGTAAGCCGTTGCCACGTTGAAACATTGCACCCCGATATCAGGCGGTAATGTTCCGGAGGGAACTTCCAGTCCGGTGAGCACGCGTATCAGTTGTTTGGCGCCCCCTCCGGGATATATCGTCGGTATTCTGACCACTTCAAACTTCAAACCCTCTTCCTTCACGGCGTTCTGCATTACTGCGATCGCTTCCGGCTTGTTGTCCTCGATGCCTATCAGCACTTCCCGTGCATCGACGATGAAACGCAGCATTTCAGCGCCCTTTACAATCTCCGCCGCGCGTTCCCGCATCAGCATATCGTCGCAGGTGATATAGGGTTCACATTCCGCGGCATTCAGGATCAGCGTGTCGACCTTGCGTCTGCCGATGCGCAACTTGATGTCGCTGGGAAATGCTGCGCCGCCCAGACCTACTATGCCCGCCAGGCGCAGATGCTGCTGAAGCTCGCTGGTATTGCGGGTGCGGTAATCTATTCCCTGGTGCGGTCCCCACTGTTCCATGCGGTCGGGTATGAGTGTGGCGCACAGATTTGGCAGCCCGGATGGATGGGCGACGGGATGCATGCCGATCGCGGTGATGGTGCCCGAAGTAGGAGCGTGCACTGCGCTAGAAATGAAACCATCCGGCATGCCAATAAGCTGGCCCTTCAGCACCTTTTCACCGACCCGAACGACCGCTTTGGCCGCTTCACCGGCATGCTGGTGAAAGGGGACGATCAATCTGGAGGGTAATGGGGCAGTTGCAATCCCGAGTAGTGTGGACTGTGATTTGTGGCTGGGCGGATGGATGCCGCCGTGGAAATGATGAAGTGCTCTCATTATTGCGTCGGCGTCAGCGCGTAGCTGGGATATTTCCACTTCCAGTTGGTAATCTTTTCCTCGATCACCACCATGCTGATGCAATCGACCGGGCAGGGTGCGACGCACAATTCACAGCCGGTGCATTCTGCGGTGATGATGGTGTGCATTTGCTTGGCCGCGCCGGCGATGGCGTCCACCGGGCAGGCCTGAATGCACAAGGTGCAGCCGATACACGTACTCTCGTCGATATAGGCGACCGACTTGGGCTTGGGTGCGGCGGTGTCATCGCCAAACGGCTTGAAGTCGACGCCGAGAAGATCGGCCAGTTTTTGGATGCCTTCCTCGCCGCCCGGCGGGCAGCGGTTGATATCGGCTTCCCCTGCAGCAATAGCGGTTGCGTAGGGCTTGCAGCCGGGATAACTGCATTGGCCGCACTGAGTTTGTGGCAGTAGCGCATCGATCTTGTCCACCAGCGGGTTGCCTTCGGTGCGGAATTTGATCGCTGCAAAACCAAGCACCGCGCCGAGCACAATCGCGACCGCCGCCATCACCAGCAACGCACTGAACATTACCGGACCAGCCCCGAGAATCCCATGAACGCCAGGCTCATCAGTCCGGCCGTGACCATCGCGATTGCAGAGCCTTTGAATACCGGCGGCACATCGGCGCCGTCCATGCGTTCGCGCATGCCGGCGAACAGCACCATCACCAGGGTGAATCCCAATGCGCCGCCCATGCCGAAGAAGATCGATTCCATGAAGTTGTGTTTGGCCTGCACGTTGAGCAGCGGGATGCCCAGTACCGCGCAATTGGTGGTTATCAGCGGCAGATAAATTCCCAGCACCTGATGCAGCACCGGACTGGTCTTCTTGACCACCGTTTCGGTGAATTGCACGATGCCAGCAATCACCACGATGAATGTCAGTGTGGTCAGGTACGACAGTTCGGGTCCCAGCAGATAACGGTTGATCAGATAACTGGAACCCGAGGCCAGTGTCAAAACGAAAGTGGTTGCAGCACCCATGCCAATGGCGGTCTCCAGTTTTTTGGAGACACCCATGAACGGGCACAACCCGAGAATCTTGACCATCACGATGTTGTTGACAAACACCGCGCTGACCAGAATCAGTAGATATTCAGTCATTGCAGGGCTTTCAAATTCAGGCGGCGATTATCCCCTGATTCATAAGCTGCTTCAACTGCGTTGGGGAAATATGGATATTCCTTGAGGATACTCCGGGCGATCCGGATCAATTCCGACGCCTGTATTGCTCACTGAATTTTGTGTGGCCTGCCTATATCGGATCACCGTTTTCATCAAGATAGAACTCGTTCAGCGCACGCTCGACTTCCGCCATGTGGGTCAATACCGGCCCGCCGCCCATCATGATGCCGATTCCGCAGACTTCCATGATTTCCTCCAGGCTCACGCCGGCAAGCTTGCAGGCACGAACATGCAGGGCGATGCAGTAATGGCATTGCTGGGTAAGCGCCATGCCAAGGGCGATGCGCTCCTTTTCCTTCTTGTCCAGCACGCCCGCTTGCATTGCCTCGGCCATGAAGGCTTGCACCTTGCCCATCAGTTTTGGCCTGTATTCGGTTATCAATTGCAGGCCTCGGTGCGCGTGTTCCAATACCTTGCGTTCGCTATCGGAACCTTTGGTCTTTTTTGCGGCTGTCATGTTATCTCCATCAGAAATAATTAATTTGGGTGGTGCAAGCGGCGGATTTCATCCGCGCATTCTGCTATCAGAGCAGGCCCCCGATAGATCAACCCGCTATAGATCTGCACCAGTGATGCGCCGGCATCGATCTTCTCAGCGGCATCGGCACCGCTCAGGATGCCGCCGACACCGATGATGGGCAACGCGCCCTGCAGTTCGATAGCCAGCTGGCGGATCACCGCGGTGGAGCTTTCGCGCAGCGGCGCGCCGCTCAGGCCGCCGGCTTCGCCTCCATGCGCCAGATTCTCCACGCCCTTGCGGGACAATGTGGTGTTGGTGGCGATCACGCCGTCGAAGCAATGTTTGATGAGCAGTGCAGCGATCTGTTTGACCTGCTCCGGGCCAAGGTCGGGTGCGATTTTCAATGCTATCGGCACGTACTTTCCAAATTGCTGCGTCAATTTTTCCTGTTCAACTTTCAGCAGCGAGAGCAATGCGTCCAGCTCATCTTCACCCTGCAACTGCCGCAGATTTGCGGTATTGGGCGAGGAGATATTGACGGCAACATAACTGGCATGCTGATAGACCTTTCGCAGGCAGATCAGATAATCTTCGGATGCGCGTGCTATCGGGGTAAACGCGTTCTTGCCGATATTGATTCCCAGAATTCCGCGATACCGGGAGCGCTTCACATTTGCGATCAGCGTGTCCACGCCTTCGTTATTGAAGCCCATTCGGTTGATGATCGCGTTGGCCTGCGGCAGGCGAAACAGTCGCGGTCCGGGATTACCGCCCTGGGACAGCGGCGTCACGGTGCCGATCTCGATGAAGCCGAAGCCGAGTGCCGAAAGCCCATCTATGCATGCGCCATTCTTGTCGAGTCCGGCGGCAAGCCCGACCGGATTGGGAAAAGTCAATCCCATCACAGTGCGGGGATCATTGGCAGGCGGGATAGCAAGCAAGCTGCTCACACCCATGGTATTCAGAACCCGCAGACTGCCCAGCGTCAGGCGGTGGGCGGTTTCTGCATCAAGTGCAAACAGGACTGGGCGTATTAACGAATACATGATTGGCTTAGGTGTTCTCCGGTAATTCGTGTTTCCTGCGTCAGCCGGAAGGGCGGGCCGGTCAGTCCTTTCTGGTAATCACGGGAATGGGAAATTTTTTCTTTTGACGGAACATCGTGCTGCGTTGTTTGCCGCGCCAGTTTTCGGAGACCGCATCGCCGAGTTGCAGGCACAGCATTCCAAACAGTGCATAACCGAGTTGTGCAAGCAGCGGATGATTCAGGTTGATTTCCAGGATTCCGCCATTGAATTGATATGCTGTCACGGCGAGGTTGACGACAATGATGCCCGACGCAGCGGCGAACATCACGCGTCCCCAGTTCCCGCTTCCGAGTCCGTCAAATATCGTGCTTTCGTTCCAAAGCAGTTGCAGCGCGACCAGCAGCAACAGCGGCGCCAGCCACAGCAGCCAGAAAAGTTGCGCTGGCCATGCGACGCCCCCGAGGAGACCGGCCGCGCTGATGGCGAGCAGGCCGGTGACCAGCGTTTCATCACCGGGCGCATGCAAGACAGCACCACGGGAAAAATATTTCAGTGCCCCCGGCAAGGAACCCAGCAATGCACGGGTGGCCAGTACCGCCGGAGCAAGCGTCGCAAAAAGGGGTGAAAAAAGCAGCAACTGCATGGCGGGATTTTCCGGTTGTGTCGTCCAGCTCGACACGTAAAGATTCAGATAAACCAGCAACCAGACCAGTATTGCCCCTGCCGCCCCCATCCATAGCAGAAAATGCCGCTGTGCTCTGATCGGGCTGTTGCCGGTGAGCAGCTTGATCATGTGGTCTACGAGCAGTATGTAGCCGGCCAGCAACAGCGTGGTGAGTAACGTTGCCGGAGGGTTCACGATGGCGGTCGGAGTATCGGCGGGAAAATCGGGCCATTCAGATCCGCTGAGCCAGAATCCGGCAAACGGCAGCAACAACAGGGCAAGCACAAAGATAACCAGACGCGTTTTCATGGTCCTCGCATTTCGGTTGGGTTCGGGCCGGCTTTGTCGAGAACAAGCCATTCACCATCCATCAACCCTTGTGCCGGGCGATATTGCGTCTTGTAAGCCATTTTGCGGCTGTGCGCTATCCAATAGCCAAGGTATACGAAATCCAGCTCGAGTTTGCGGCAAAGTTCGATCTGCCACAGCACGCTGTATATGCCCAGACTTGCATGGGGCAGTTCGGGCTCATAGAAAGTATAAACCGAAGACAAACCATCGCTGAGCAGATCGATCACACTGACCATGCGCAGCACGCCCTGTTCCCGGAACTCCACCAGCAGGGAATCGACGTGGCTTTGCAACAGAAAATTCTGATAGGACTCGCGGTCTTCATTGTCCATTCCGCCATCCTTGTGGCGTGCACTCTGGTAACGCTGATAGAGATCGAAATGCTGGGGATTGTCCTGCAGCGGATGCAGTGTTACCTCGAGTCCGGAATGTCTTTTCCATGCTCGACGCTGTGATCGGCTGGCCCTGAATTCCTTTGCAAGCACGCGCAATGGCACACAGGCGCTACAGTTGTCGCAGCGCGGACGATAAGTGTAGGTACCACTGCGACGAAAACCGTGCCGCACCAATTCGGAATAAACCTGTGCGTCAATCAGGAAAGCCGGCGTTGCGACCTGGGAGCGTGCCTGCAGATCCGGCAGGTAACTGCACGGGTATGGCGCTGTCAGATAAAAGTGCAGCGCAGAAAGCGGGATGTCGTTAAGCTGGCTCATATAAAAAGGTCAGAGTCGAATTTCCACTCAGCAATGGGTGTACAGTGTACCAATTCCTGCAGGCGCGCGATAAATTCGCTGCGCGGGATTTCCCGTGCCCCAAGTGAGGCCAGATGCGGGGTGTTCATCTGGCAATCTATCATGTCGAACTGCCAGCGTTCCAGTTGTCCGGACAGATGTGCCAGCGCGATTTTCGATGCGTTGCTGACCATGCTGAACATCGATTCGCCGTAGAACATGCGTCCGATGCTGACTCCGTATACGCCGCCGACGAGTTTGTCCATCATCCATACTTCCACTGAATGGGCATAACCCATGCGATGCAACGCGCAATATGCGGCAATCATGTCCTCGCCTATCCAGGTACCCTGGTGGCCTGTTCGGAGCGCAGCGCAAGCGTGCATCACATGTTCGAAAGCCGTATCGGTGCGGATTTCATAAAGGTGTTTGCGCAACACCTTTGCCAGCGAGCGAGATATTTTGAATTCGTTCGGGAATAGCACCATGCGCGGATCGGGACTCCACCACAGGATGGGTTCTCCGGGATTGAACCATGGAAATATCCCATGCCGGTAGGCTTCCAGCAGGCGGGTAACGGATAGATCGCCGCCCGCGCACAACAAGCCGTTCGGCGACCGCAGTGCCCGAACGACGGGAGGAAACGGCTCGTCATCGGCCAGCCACGGAATCAAGCAATTCCCCCTGACGTCTGTTCATTGGCGCATTTTGTAGTTATATTGTCCACAATCAAGATTGGATCAATACTGAAGTCGGCAGGGAGAGGCAAGTATGCTAACTAAAATATTTGGCAAGAAATCCGACCATCCGATGGCAGAAATCAAATCTGCGCAAGCATTGCTGGAGGATTTGCCGAAGAATGACGTGCACAAGCTGCTCATGGAACTGACCGAGTGGATAGAGTCGGTTTCGGAAAACAACGATTTCAATCTGGATCACCATTTTGCGGTGTTGCGACTGCTCGATGAGGCTGCCCAAACACACATTCGAAAACTGTCACGCGAGTATTTTACCCCGAACGAGCCGGGTAAATTTCAGGAAAACCGCATGTGGCTCGTCCTCGGCAATCTGTCGCGTCACACCGCACAGGGTTACTACAAAGTTTTCGAGCGTTATTGCAATGAAAAAACCGGCAATACCATAAAGGCACAGCTGCCTTTGCTGTTGGTACGAACGGTGAATGCCATTGCAGTACAGCTCAAATTCATCAGTGTCCGTTATGGGCATGTAGACAAGGCGATCTGGGAAAACCTTGCCAGGGTATTCAGTCACGCCGAACTTCATGAATGCATGGATACCCCGGCAAATCTTTATCCGAGCATTGCCGGCAATACTTCGGTGAAATTCGAAATCGGCCGCTTGCTGGGGTGGTATGGTTGCGGAGTCAATACACTGAAGCCGCTATACATGCATCTGACAGAACGTCTTGTGGCTCAATATTGTACAGATATAGACGTTCATTCACAGCAGGGCGAGCATGACCTGTTCAGCTTCGATTTGAACCGTCCGTCCGCCCCGAAGCGTGTGAAGGTGGAAACCGGAACAAACCCTTCCACGCGCTATGTCAACATGACCGGGATGAAATCAAAGCTCGAAGCACTGATACAAACGCTGGGCAAGAAAGTCGTTCCTGGGGAACTTACCATAGGCGTGGGCTATAGCCCCGAACTGATGCTCGAAGCTTCGCAATATCTGCTGAATTACATAACCTCCCCTCCAGTAAGGCGCAGCGTGCGGCGCAGTGTCAAGATCGACATGAACGTGGTGCAGGGTTTTGCCAATACCCTGGAGCGCACCAATACCGGTCTGAATTTCAATCAGCAAAAGCCGGATCAATGGCAGATCGAGGATATCAGTGCCAATGGATTCCGCACCGTGTTGCCGGCTCAGGCCAGCGAAGGCATTCGCATTGGCAGCCTGCTCGGCGTGCAGCCGGCGGGCGTCCAGAACTGGGGCGTGGCAGTCGTTCGTCGCATGATGCGGGACGACATGGATCAATTGCATGTCGGAGCCGAGATGCTCACCAATCAGGTCACTCCGGTGGCGCTGGTCCAGGGCGGCGAGGGTGGCTCGGCATTCGAAGACGGTCAGACGGCTCTGTGGCTCTACGACAAACCGGGCGAATTGGATGGCGCGGCCCGATTGCTTATGAAAACAGATACCTTTGCAAGCGACTGCAGTTTATTGAGCGAACTCAACGGAGAGGATTACCTGCTGATCCCGAGCAAAGTGCTGGATAGATGCCTGGATTGCGATCTGGTGCAGTTCCGCCTCATCAAGCAGGAGGGAAGTTCGGGGCACTTGTAACCGGTCCCGGCATCAAGCGACCTGCGCTGCCGGATCGTAGCCATCCAGCCGTCCTGACAGCCAATTTTCCAAATCGCGCAATTCCGGTTCGCAAACTGAGTGCTGCATCGGGTACTGATGCCACTCGACGCGGTAGCCGAGTCCGATCAGCGCGTCCCTTGATGCAACGCCCAACCCGAAGGGTACGACCGGGTCGGCAAGTCCGTGCGCCATGAAGATCGGGGTGATCCTGGTCCCGGCCAGGGCTTCGGCATTGACGCAGTGCGGCAAAGGCAGATAGGTGGAGAGCGCAAGAACTCCGGCGAGCGGGAAGTTCTGGCGCACAGCGGTGTGCAGCGCGACAGCGCCTCCCTGCGAGAATCCGGCCAGGAAAATGTGGTTCGGTGCAACGCCACGCGCGACTTCTTGGGTGATCAGTGCCTCGATCTGCGTTTGTGACTCGCGTATCCCCTGTTCATCCTGTTGAGCGTCAATGGAGGAACCGGCGATGTCATACCATGCCCGCATGACATATCCGCCGTTGATCGTGACCGGGCGATGCGGCGCGTGCGGGAAAACGAAACGTACCGCCACGGGCAAACTCAGTTCATCGACAATGGGCACGAAGTCATTGCCGTCGGCGCCCAAGCCATGCAGCCAGATGATGCTGTATTGCGGCTGCTTGCCCGATTTAAGCGTGATGTGGGGAAGCAGGGTGGTCATGATGGTAGTCATCAGAATTCGGGAATGATCTCTTTCAGCATCTGAAAGATTTCGCGGTAATTTTTTGGCGGCCTGTTAGCGGCAATTTCCTTTTGCGCACCGCGGATCAGCGTGCGCAATCGCTGCGCATCGGCTTGAGGGTGCGCCGAGAGCAGCTCGGTCAATGCGTCATTGTTTTCCATCAGCCGGTCGCGCCACTTCTCGAGCCGGTGCATATAGGCGACATGTTGTTGCGACGTACCCCTCCATGCATCCAGTTTGGCCAAAATGGGTGCGGTGTCGACTTCGCGCATCAGCTTGCCGATGTATTGCATCTGGCGACGTTGTGCACCGTACTTGTTGATGCCTTTCATCTCGCGGATTGCGTCGCTTAAATTTTCCGGAAGTTCGAGTTGGTCGAGCTTATCCTTGCCGAGCCCGGCAAGCTCCGCGCCGAGGTCGCGGAGATCGTGCATCTGTTTCTTGATCCAGGTCTTGCTGGGGTGTAACTCTTCACTTTCTTTGGTGCTGGCGGTCAGGTTATGCTGCCCGCGCCTCTTCCTGTCATGTATCACGGCATTGCGCGCGGGCCGGATGACTTCACCGGCGCCATTATCAGTTGCCACTACGTCGTCTTGTTCATCCTGACGGTCCCGCGGGTGAATGTGAACGGGCTGGTCTTTATCTTGCGGATCCATAACTGTTGTTGTGTATGCGGCTTAATGTGATCGGACGATGCTGCTATGATACCGTCTTTCGCCAATTATCCGTTTCAATTATGCGCACACTTGTAACTTCCGCTCCAAGATTTTCTCACTCCGAGGATGCATTGCGTGCAATCGCCCAGGACATGCTGGACTATGCCAAACAGCGCGGCGCTTCATCTGCGTCCGTAGAAGTGTCGGAGGGCTTCGGGCAAAGTGTCACGGTGCGCCACGGCGAAGTTGAAACCATCGAATACAACCGCGACAAAGGGCTGAGCATCACCGCCTACATTGGCCGGCAAAGAGGCAACGCCAGCACCTCCGATTTTTCGCCCAAGGCGGTCCGCGACACTGTCGATGCAGCTTTGTCGATTGCTCGCTATACCGCCAGCGATGAATGCTCGGGCATTCCCGATGCCGACATGCTGGCGCACGACTGGCCGGATCTGGATCTTTATCATCCCTGGAATCTGCCCGTGGAGGAGGCGATAGCGCTGGCCGGGGAATGCGAACATTCTGCATTGGAAGCCGACAATCGCATCAGCAATTCTGAAGGGGCCACGGTGAATGTGCACGAAATGCAGTTCGTGCATGCCAACAGTCTCGGTTTTATCGGCGGATATCCCAATTCGAGACATAGTGTCAGTTGTGCGGTGATCGCAGGCAGTGATGATGCGATGGAACGCGATTACTGGTACAGCGTTGCACGCGACGCCAGGGAAATAATAGAGGTGCGCCAGATCGGCCGCATCGCCGCGGAACGCACGGTCCGCCGTTTGAATGCTCGGCAACTCGATACGATGCAGGTCCCAGTTCTATTCGAAGCGCCGATCGCATCCAGCCTACTGGGGCATTTTGCCGGTGCGGTGAGTGGTAGCAGCCTGTATCGCAAGTCATCGTTCCTGCTCGGCCAGCTTGACAAGACCATCTTTGCGCCACACATCCGTATCGAGGATGTACCCGACATCCGC
>QJWF01000079.1 GCA_003235435.1 Nitrosomonadales bacterium | reverse complement strand
ATGCAGAAGGCTCGCGATCTGATCGCGCGCGTTGCGCGCAGCCAGGCACCGGTGCATATCAGCGGCGAATCGGGCAGCGGCAAGGAGCTTGCAGCGCGGCTAATTGTGCAAAGCGGATCGCGCCGCGACCAGCCGTTTATCGCCGTCAATTGCGGGGCGATTCCGGCCAATCTGATGGAAAACGAATTTTTCGGCTACAAAAAAGGCGCTTTTACCGGTGCAGACAAAGACCGCGAGGGTTTTTTTCAGGCGGCACATGGAGGGACATTGTTCCTGGATGAGGTTGCGGATCTGCCGCCGGAGATGCAGGTCAAATTGTTGCGCGCGATACAGGAAAAGCGGGTGCGCAAGATTGGCGCAACCACCGAGGATCCGGTAGACGTGCGCATCATCAGCGCGACACACCGGGATTTGGCCGATATGGTGCGACAAGGCTCATTCCGCCAGGATCTCTATTTTCGTTTGAACGTGATCCCGATCCAGATGCCTGCATTGCGCGAATTGCCTGAGGATATTCCGGAAATCGCCCGCCGGATCCTGGAACGCATTCAAGGCGATGATAGCAAGCGCTTTTCCAACGAGGCATTGCAGTTGCTACAGAATTACAGTTTCCCGGGCAACGTGAGAGAACTGGAGAACATCATTGAAAGGGCCGTGGCAATGTGTTCCGGCAGTACCATCGAGGTTCAGGATATGCTGCTGGTTCCGGTGGAAGAAAGCAAGCCCGACAGCACTTCGCTCGGCAACAAATATCCATTGGCGAAATATCTGGATGAGGTGGAGAGACAGGCTCTTCTGGAAGCGCTGCAACAGACCGGATTCAATCGTACCGCGGCCGCAAAGTTGTTGGGGCTGACATTCCGCACCATGCGCTACCGTATGGAGCGACTCGGCATAACAGCACCGCAAGGGGCCGGTAATGAGGATTGATTCACAGGGCTTGCTAGCCGGAGTCGAATATATCCCTTCCCAGAATTGCGACGAGCGGCCAGACGGGCCGATCGAATTGCTGGTGATCCACAACATCAGCCTGCCGCCGGAAGAGTTTGGCGGCGAGGGCATACTGGAGCTCTTTACCAACACGCTGGATGCAACCGCCCATCCCTATTATGAGACCATCGCTGGCCTTAAGGTCTCGGCGCATTTCCTGGTGCGCCGGGATGGGCGCATTATCCAGTTCGTGCCCTGCTTGAAACGTGCCTGGCATGCGGGAGAATCGCACTGGCAGGGCAGGTCATGCTGCAACGACTTTTCTCTGGGTATCGAGTTGGAGGGTAGCGATGCCATACCGTATACCGAGGCTCAATATGCTGCGCTTGACCAATTGACCCGGGCGTTGCGGGCAGCGTACCCGATAAGCGGCATAGCAGGCCATTGTGATATTTCACCGCATCGCAAGACAGATCCCGGGTCGAGTTTCGACTGGAAGCGTTATCTGGCGGGCTTGAGCCAGTCTTGAATCCAACACCACGCTTGCCAAAGAGTCCCAGCGTCATGCTTGAAAGCTTTGCATGCGAACAGCCCGCATGGTCATGAAACGCCGGGTCATGGCATTTGTCGGGAGTGTCATACAAGCTTGCGGGGATGTAATTGGTTTATCGGGCATGACCGGCGCCGAGAAAATTTTTTCGATTTTTTGCTTGCAATATTTTTGTTAACTACTACAATTAGGTTCACTGACAAAAAAAAATACTAGATGTAGTGGTTTCGGATTAACAGTGTTTTCAGGGGGTTTGTACATGCTGCATACCGGTACCGATTCAATTCCAGCAACTCCAATCCATGCCAGCGATGCTCCCGATCCAGTCCTTCCAGTTTCTTCCAGCCAATTCGATCAATACAAGGTAATACGCCGCAACGGTTCGGTGGTGGTGTTCGAGCCCGCCAAGATATCGATCGCCCTGACCAAGGCGTTCATTGCGGTGAACGGCGGGCAGGGCGCGGCATCAGCGCGCGTTCGCGAGATGGTCGAGAAATTGACCAACGGCGTCGTCTCGGCGCTGTTGCGCCGCCAGCCTCATGGCGGGACGATGCACATCGAAGACATACAGGATCAGGTCGAACTGGGCCTGATGCGTTCCGGTGAGCACGACGTGGCGCGCAGTTACGTGTTGTACCGCGAGGAGAGGTCCCGTTCCCGCGCCAAGGCCAAGGCCCGGATCAAGGAACCGATCCAGGTAATCAATGTTGTCGATGAGGAAGGTGTTGCACACCCCCTTGATCTGGACCGGCTTTCCGCATTGGTACAGGATGCATGTACGGGGCTGGGCAAAGAGGTTTCCGCGGATGCGGTCATCAAGCTGACACTCAAGGATCTGTACGATGGTGTTGCGCGGCACGAAGTGCACAAGTGCCTGGTGCTTTCCGCTCGCTCCTTGATCGAGAAAGAGCCGGCCTACAATTATGTCACTGCACGGCTGCTGCTGAACACGATTTGCAGTGAAGCGCTTGGCGAAGAGATCGCGCCGGGAGAAATGGCCACGCGCTATGCGGAATACTTCCCGAAATTCATCAGGCAGGGCGTGGCCGCAGAATTGCTCGATGCACGCCTTGCCCAGTTTGACCTGAAGCGTTTGGGCAAGGAGCTGGACGCTCAACGTGACCTGCAATTCGGCTATCTTGGCCTTCAGACCTTGTATGACCGCTATTTCCTGCATATTGAAGGCAGGAGAATCGAGTTGCCGCAGGCCTTTTTCATGCGCGTCGCGATGGGCTTGGCCCTGAACGAGATAGATCGCGAAGCGCGCGCGGTGGAATTCTACCGCCTGTTGTCCGGTTTCGATTTCATGAGTTCGACGCCGACCCTGTTCAATTCCGGCACGCAGCGCTCGCAGTTGTCCTCTTGTTATCTGACCACGGTGGCGGACGACCTGGACGGGATCTACGAGGCAATCAAGGAAAATGCCCTTCTGGCCAAGTATGCCGGGGGCCTGGGTAACGACTGGACGCCGGTGCGCGCCCTTGGCGCGCACATCAAGGGAACCAATGGTCAATCGCAGGGCGTGGTGCCGTTCCTCAAGGTGGTGAACGATACGGCCGTGGCAGTGAACCAGGGCGGCAAGCGCAAAGGTGCGGTGTGCGCCTATCTGGAAGCATGGCATCTCGATATCGAGGAATTCCTGGACTTGCGCAAGAACACCGGCGATGACCGCCGCCGCACGCACGATATGAATACCGCAAACTGGATTCCCGACCTGTTCATGAAGCGCGTCATGGAGGGTGGAGACTGGACACTGTTTTCGCCATCGGATGTGCCGGACCTGCATGAAAAATATGGTGCGGAATTCGAGCTGGCCTACACGGGTTATGAGGCAAAATGTGCCAGTGGCGAGCTGAAATTGTTCAAGAAGGTCCCGGCGCAGAGCCTGTGGCGCAAAATGCTGACCATGCTTTTCGAGACGGGGCATCCGTGGATCACCTTCAAGGATTCGTGCAATATCCGATCGCCGCAACAGCACGTCGGCGTGGTTCACAGCTCCAATCTGTGCACCGAAATCACACTGAATACCGGGGACAGCGAGATCGCCGTGTGCAATCTGGGTTCGGTCAACCTTGCTGCGCACCTTTTTCCGAGGGGGCACGAAAAAGCCGGGCAGATCGACCATGAAAAACTGCGCCATACCATCACCACCGCGATGCGCATGCTGGATAACGTGATCGACATCAATTACTACGCGGTGGACAAGGCGCGCAGCTCCAATCTCAGGCATCGCCCGGTGGGTTTGGGCATCATGGGGTTTCAGGATTGTCTGCATGATCTGCGCATTGCGTATTCATCGGAAGCAGCGGTTGAGTTCGCGGACCGTTCGATGGAAGCGGTGTGCTACTACGCCTATTGGGCATCAACGGAATTGGCGGAAGAGCGCGGCAAATATGCCACCTATCGAGGCAGTCTGTGGGACCGCGGCATCCTGCCACAGGATACGCTGGAAATGCTGCGCCAGCAGCGCGGAGGTTATGTGGAGGTCGACATGTCGGCCAGCATGGACTGGGATGCTTTGCGCGCGCGTATTCGAAAGCATGGCATGCGCAATTCAAATTGCATCGCAATCGCACCGACCGCGACCATTTCCAACATAATCGGGGTATCAGCCTGCATTGAGCCGACCTACCAGAACATCTTCGTGAAATCGAACCTGTCCGGCGAGTTCACTGTGATCAACGAGAACTTGGTTGCTGATCTGAAGCAACTCGGACTGTGGGACGAGGTGATGATCGCTGACCTGAAGTATTTCGATGGCAGTCTGGCCAGGATCGATCGTGTGCCGGGAGAGTTGCGCAGTTTGTATGCAACCGCATTTGAAATCGAGCCGGGCTGGCTGATCGAGGCTGCTTCGCGCCGCCAGAAATGGATCGATCAGGCGCAATCGCTGAACATCTACATGGCTGGGGTATCGGGCCGCAAGTTGGATGAGACCTACAAGCTTGCCTGGTTGCGCGGATTGAAGACTACTTATTATTTGCGAACCATGGGAGCGACTTCGGCTGAGAAATCCACCGGCCGTGCCGGTGCGTTGAATGCGGTACCGAACCACGGTACCGCAGCGGAAGAGACCCAGTTTTGTTCGATCGACAACCCTGACTGCGAGGCATGCCAATGACATTTCTTGAGATCCGGAATATTACGGGTACGACAATGGCAAGAGTTGCATTACAACCGGAATTCATGGCGACTGGCGGAATTATGGCAGGAAAGGTTAATGGGTAATGCTGACATTTGAAGACAACATCAAACCGTCATCGTTGCCATCAGGCATGCTGCGGACAACCATGCTGGATATACCAGCCGGTATGGTTGCCGGCCATCAGACCGGGGATGCAAGGATTGATTCGTCGATGCTGGCTGCACCAGTCAAGGCTCTGCGTATCCGTGTTGAGGACAAACGCATCATCAATTGCAATGCTGACGTCAATCAGCTGGTCCCGTTCAAATACAAATGGGCCTGGGAAAAATATCTGGCTGCCTGCGCCAACCACTGGATGCCACAGGAAGTGAACATGACCGCCGATATTGCCTTGTGGAAAAGCGACAAGCTGAGCAATGATGAACGTCTGCTGGTCAAGCGCAACCTGGGATTCTTCACCACGGCGGACAGTCTTGCGGCGAACAACATCGTGCTCGGCACCTATCGTCACATCAGCAACCCGGAATGTCGCCAATACCTGCTTCGCCAGGCGTTCGAAGAAGCGATCCATACGCATGCTTACCAATATATCGTGGAAAGTCTTGGTCTGGACGAAGGCGAGATTTTCAATATGTATCACGAAGTCCCCAGCATACGCGCCAAAGATGAATTTTTGCTGCCGTTCATCGACACTCTGACCAACCCTGCGTTCAAAACCGGCTCGCCCGAGGCTGACCGCCAATTGTTGCGCAGCCTTATTGTATTTGCCTGCATCATGGAAGGTTTGTTCTTCTACGTCGGTTTTGTGCAGATACTGGCTCTCGGGCGCCAGAACAAGATGACAGGAGCGGCGGAGCAATATCAATACATTTTACGCGATGAGTCCATGCACCTGAACTTCGGAGTCGATGTGATCAATCAGATCAAGATGGAGAACCCGCACCTGTGGACTGCGGAATTTCGCGAAGAAGTGCGCGGTTTGATCCAAAAGGGCGTGGAACTGGAGTATGCCTATGCGGAAGACACCATGCCGCGAGGCGTGTTGGGTCTGAATGCTACGATGTTCAAGGAATACCTGCGTTTTATTGCCAACCGCCGATGCCAGCAAATCGGCGTGGATGTGCTTTATCCGGGAGCGACAAATCCTTTCCCCTGGATGGCCGAGATGATAGATCTAAAAAAGGAGAAGAACTTCTTTGAAACCCGTGTCACCGAATATCAGACGGGTGGTGCGTTGTCCTGGGACTAGCGGGACTTAAGGTGTCGGCTTTAGCCTGTGCTCGATGTTGGGCGCGGGCTGGAGGTGTAGCAGCTGTATAGTAGTAGATGTTTTTTTTAACTTTCATCATTGAAGGAGAAACAACATGGTTGCAAAGAAGAAAGCAAAACCGGCAGCAAAGAAGAAACCGGCAGCAAAGAAGAAGCCAGCAGCTAAAAAGGCCGTAGCCAAGAAGAAGCCAGCAGCTAAAAAGGCCGTAGCCAAGAAGAAGCCAGCAGCCAAGAAGAAGGTAGCAGCCAAGAAACCGGCAGCAAAGAAGAAGCCGGCAGCCAAGAAGAAGGCAGCAGCCAAAAAGCCAGCCGCTAAAAAGGCAGCAGCTAAAAAACCGGCAGCAAAGAAGAAGCCGGCAGCCAAAAAGCCAGCCGCTAAAAAGGCAGCAGCTAAAAAACCGGCAGCAGCCAAACCATCGATGCCGGCACCATCGGCTCCAGCACCTGTACGTCCGGCTGCAACATGGCCTTTTCCTACACCGGGAATCGGCAAGCCGAACTGATCTGGGTATAGGCTGTGGCAGCAGCCCCAGATGCTTCGGCAGTAAGGGGCTAGCCGCAGTAGTAGATACGGTACTTTGGGCGCACTAATCGGTGCGTGCGCCTTTTTATTTCATCAGCCTCGTGTTGATGGGGCTTGGTGTCTTCGTCGCAATCCGGATGGACTGTGATAGGCTTTTTGTCCCCTGAATTTAGGATTTCTTCAAAGCGCGCTGCGCTTCCTGCACACTATTTTCAAAGAGTAGTCGCTGCCAGAAGCGATTCGGCTTGGCAAAGCTGACCCAGTCCTGCGCGGCCTGCCAATATCAAGTGCAATGCTAGTAAATCATGCGAATTAATCGTCTTCTACAGCCGGTAAATTGTCGATTGGAGCGTGCAATTTAACATGGGATAGCAATTTTTCTATAAACTCTTGCAAGCCCGGTTAATCGATACCGCCGGGCGTGTATTGATGCGCCGAACCTGACAGCACATATTGCGTTAATCCGAATATTTTCTCCTTGCATGGCTATTTGAAGTGCTGACGATAATCCAAGATTGAGCTATGAGTTTCAATTGTGTCGAACTTCCGTATCGAACCGACGCCGCGCAATACTATGCTTCGCTGGCTGACTTGCCTTGGGCGATGTGGCTGGACAGTTGCGGCATGGCGCGTTATGACATTGTAACGGCAGCGCCGCAGCGCACGCTGTTGCTTGATAATGTGACTCCAATTGAAGATACATTCGAAATGTTGCGCGATTTGCTGGGCAAGCGGGTTGCACCCATCGCGGATGTGCCGTTCACCGGTGGTGCGCTGGGATATTGGAGTTATGATCTGGCTCGCAGAACGATGGACTTGCCCGAAACGGCGAAAGATCGCGAGCATTTGCCGGGCCTTGCAATTGGCATATACGATTGGGCTTTGGTGCTGGATCACAAACTGCGTAAGGCACGGATTGTGTCGCAGCGACGCTTTCCCGGGACGGCGGAATTGTTGTCGCTTGTATTGCACCGCCTGCAAGGCAAGGCGGCAGTCCCACCAGACACTTTCCGGGTACGTGGAAAAATAACTTCCAGCTTCACGCCGGACAGTTATGCTGCCGCTTTCCAAAAAGTGCAGGATTACCTGAAATCAGGCGATTGCTATCAGATCAATCTTTCACAACGCTTCAGCGCCAGAGCCGATGGCAATCCGTTCGGAGCATATGTGAGGTTGCGCGGCTTGAATCCAGCGCCTTATTCTGCATACCTGAAACTGCCGCATGTCCATATCATGTGCAATTCTCCTGAACGATTCATCAGTGTCGCTGACATGAAGGTAGAGACACGGCCTATTAAAGGTACCCGGCGGCGCAGCAGCGATTTGTTACAGGATCGAAGTCTGGCGGCTGAATTGCTCAATCATCCCAAGGACCGCGCGGAAAACCTGATGATCGTCGATCTGTTGCGCAACGACCTTGGTAAAAACTGCATGCCAGGATCGGTGCGTGCGCCGAAACTTTTCGATGTGGAAAGTTTTGCCAATGTTCACCATTTGGTCAGCACGGTTGAAGGACATCTGGCGGAAGGGTGCGATGCGCTGGATGTGCTGCGCGGATGTTTCCCGGGCGGTTCTGTAACCGGCGCACCCAAGTTGCGCGCCATGCAGATCATTGAGCAGCTGGAGCCTGTACGGCGAGGAGTTTATTGCGGAGCGATAGGTTATCTCGGCTTCGACGGTAATATGGATACCAATATCGCCATTCGTACCATGGTTTACTCAAACGATGAGATTCGATGCTGGGCGGGGGGAGGAATCGTGGCTGATTCCGATGAGAAAGCCGAATATCAGGAAACATTTGACAAGGCATCCGCCATGCTCGAGCTGTTAATGCACTATGGAGGAGAATATGATGGCCCTGCACAAAGAATCTGAAAGTGGTCAAGCCCGGCACGGGTGGTTGCAAACCTGGAACAGTTTCTCAATTGCCGACTATCACGATCCATCGCTTGCCCATTTCACAAACCAGCGCGTGACAAACGAAGAATTATTTCAGCCGGACAGCAGCCTCGGTATGCATTCCCACCGCGACATGGAGATATTCACCTATAATCTGAAGGGTGAACTGTGTCATCAGGGCAGCATGGGTGGCAGAGAGCAGGTCCGTGCCGGAGATGCGTTGATGAACATCGATGAGCAACATGTCGATCATTCGGCGGGTAGCAACGCGGAGGTGTTGCTGTTTAATTTGGCGTAAAGGTACTTGCCGGTTTTCCCCGCAAATAACGTGCAAAGTGCAAGCCCTTATCGCCTCTGGCCAAAAAGACTGTATTTGGCAGTCTTGTCAGCCAGAGGTGTTTTTAACCCGGATGATCCTCACGACTTCCTGAATCTTGCGCAGGCTGCGCATTACGTTGGCAAGATGCAGACGGTTATTCACTTCCAGTGTGAAGTGCAGGGCAGTGAGCTGTTCTTCATGGGTAAAGCTGATGTTCTCGATGTTGGCGCCGGCTTCAGCGATCGCAGCTGCGACCTTGGCCAGCACGCCGCGCTTGTTTTCGGCCAGCAACTTGATATTGACGTCGAATGGACGGCTGATGTTCTTGTCCCACACGACATCCAGCCACTGTTCGTTGCTGCTACGTCCTCTGCGCAGGGTAGGGCAGTCGTGGGTATGAACGATCAGTCCCTGTCCGCTCTTGATCACGCCGATGATAGGATCCCCTGGAATCGGGCGGCAACACTGTGCAAACTGTACCGCCATGCCTTCCGTGCCCTGTATCGTTATGGCCGGAGTGGAAGTTTCATTCGACACCGTTTCGCCGATGCTCGCTAATTGTCTTGCCACGACCACATTAAAACGGCGGCCCAGACCTATGTCCGCAAGAATGTCCTGGCGCGTTTTTACTCCGGTATCCCTGAGTAGTTTGTTCCAGTGCGCCTCATCCATATCCTGAGGTTTGACGCCAAGCCCCAGCAAAGCCTGATTGAGCAGGCGTTCCCCGAGTTGGGCAGATTCTCCGGATTGCATCGTCTTGAGAAAATGCCTGATATTGCTGCGCGCTTTGCTTGTTGCGACGTAACTCAACCAGGCTGGATTGGGTCTGGCGTGAGCTGCGGTGATCACTTCCACTCGGTCTCCGTTCTTGAGCTCGGTACGCAGGGGCACAAGTTCATGGTTAACTTTCACTGCAATGCAGCGATTGCCGATATCGGTATGGACGCTGTAGGCAAAATCCACCCCGGTTGCGCCGCGCGGCAGTGAAAGTATCTTTCCTTTGGGAGTAAATACATACACCTCGTCAGGGAAAAGGTCCACCTTGAGGTGTTCCAGGAATTCCGCTGAGTCGCTGCTTTGACTCAGGCTTTCCAGAAGGTCCTGCAGCCACTGATGGGTCTTCTTGTGAAGGTCGTTGATAGAATCATGGCTGCTCTTGTACAACCAGTGCGAAGCTACGCCTGCTTCTGCGATGCGGTGCATGTCATGAGTGCGTATCTGGATCTCGATGGGCGTGCCAAACGGTCCGAACAGCGTTGTGTGCAGGGACTGGTAACCGTTCATTTTCGGAATTGCAATATAGTCTTTGAATTTGCCAGGGATCGGCTTGTACAAACCATGAAGCGCGCCCAAGGCCGTATAGCACGATTCAAAATCATTGACCAATACACGAAATCCGTAGATATCCAGAACTTCGGAAAAAGCCAGGGATTTGGTCTGCATTTTCTCGTAGATACTGTAGATGTTTTTTTCCCGGCCGGTGACTTCAGCCTTTATGTGATAGTCGGCGAGCCGCTGTCGTATTGATTCGAGGATCTTGTCCACTACTTCGGGACGGTTACCACGCGCGACCTTCAATGCCTTTGACAGCACAAAATAGCGATTGGGATGAAGATGCATGAAACTGAGATCCTGCAATTCCCGGTAGATATCGTTGAGACCAAGCCGGTTGGCGATCGGTGCATAGATTTCCATCGTCTCTCGGGCGATGCGCTCGCTTTTTTCACGCGACATGGATCCCAATGTCCGCATATTGTGCAGTCGGTCTGCAAGTTTGATCAGGATGACCCGAACATCGCGCGCCATTGCCAGCAGCATCTTGCGAAAGTTCTCGGCTTGAGCATCTTGCAGTGTTTCGAACTTGATCCTGTCCAGCTTGCTCAGGCCATCGACCAGTTCCGCAACCGGTTTGCCGAATTTTTCAGCTACCTGTTCGTTGGTGACATCAGTATCTTCCACCACATCGTGCAACAGTGCGGCGATGATTGCCTGGATATCGATGTGCAGTGGAGCCAGAATCCTCGCAACGGCAATCGGATGGGAGATATACGGGTCGCCGGACTGGCGCATCTGGCCTTGATGCGCTGCGCGGCTGAATTCGATGGCCACGCGGACGTGTTCGACATCCTGCG
>QJWF01000117.1 GCA_003235435.1 Nitrosomonadales bacterium | reverse complement strand
TGGAAGGTGCGGATTGGACTACTTTCTTTGCTCCCGCATCAATATGCTTCTGGCAGGTTTCCTTGGTGAGGAAGAAACCGGTGCACTCGATCACGATATCGGCACCCACTTCATTCCATTTCAGGTTTGCCGGATCTTTTTCGGCGGTAAGCCGTATGGATTTTCCATTGACGACCAGATTCTTGCCGTTCACTGCAACATCGCCGTTGAAACGGCCATGCACCGAATCGAACTTGAGCATATAGGCCAGATAATCTGGTTCGAGCAGGTCGTTGATTGCCACGACCTCTATTTCAGGAAAATCCTTTGTTGCCGCACGGAACACCATGCGCCCTATGCGACCAAAACCATTGATACCGACACGAATTGCCATTTCTCTCTCCCTTTTTGATTATTAAAATTTAATTGTTGCCTTAAAAAAACGCTTTTTACAGGCTTGACGACGTTGTGGCTTTAGCCGGGATTGCATCCCTTAACTTTCGCCATGCTCAAGTTAACCTCCGCCGCAACGAGGTTGCGTAACATATTTTCAGCCAATAATTTTCTTTACTGTCGCAACCACGTTGTCAGTGGTAAATCCAAAGTGCTTGAACAATTCGGGCGCCGGTGCGGATTCGCCGAAACTGTCCAAACCAACCACAGCGCCATCCGTGCCCACATACTTGTACCAGCCGCCGGTAACGCCTGCTTCGACCGCGATGCGTTTCACGCCCTTCGGCAGCACGGCATCCTTGTATGCCTGGTCCTGTTTGTCGAACACGCTGGTTGACGGCATGGACACCACGCTCGCATTGATACCTTCGGTTGCAAGTGCCTTTTGCGCGTCCATCGCCAGGGCCACTTCAGAGCCTGTCGCAATGATCACAGCCTGCGGATTTCCGCCGGCCGCTTCGGACAGCACATAGGCTCCCTTGTGGATGTTGGCGATCTGCGCTGCATCGCGTTTCTGGAACGCCAGATTCTGGCGGCTGAAAATCAAACTGCTTGGTCCGTCCTTGCGCTCAACAGCCGCCACCCATGACACAGCAGACTCAACAGTGTCGCACGGACGCCACACATCCATATTCGGGATAAAACGCAGCGTGGCTGTTTGTTCGACCGCCTGGTGAGTCGGGCCGTCCTCGCCCAGACCAATGGAGTCATGCGTGTACACGAAGATCACACGCTGCTTCATTAATGCCGACATGCGCAATGCATTGCGCGCGTATTCGGAGAACATCAGGAAAGTTCCGCCGAACGGCAGGAAACCTCCATGCAAGGCCATACCGTTCATGATGTGTGACATGCCGAATTCACGCACACCGTAGCTGATGTAATTGCCGGTGCTTTTGCCGCGGATGTGCTTGCAACCTGTCCAGTTGGTCAGGTTGGAGCCGGTCAGGTCGGCCGACCCACCCAGGAATTCAGGTAGCGCCGGTGCCAGCGCATTGATCGCATTCTGCGATGCCTTGCGAGTCGCGATGGTTTCGGCTTTTTCATTGGCCTTTGCGATTGCCTCGGCAGCATGCGCTTTCCAATTGGCCGGGAGTTCGCCCTTGATGCGGCGTTCGAATTCGGCGGCTTCTTTCGGGAATGCGGCTTTGTATTCGGCGAACTTGTTGTTCCACAGCTTTTCCAGGCCCTCGCCTTTAGTGCGCGCATCCCATGCTTCATACACATGCTTGGGAATTTCGAAAGGCGGATATTTCCAGCCGATGTGCTCGCGCGTCGCAGTTACCTCATCATTTCCGAGCGCCGCGCCATGCACGTCATGAGTATCGGCCTTGTTGGGCGAACCCATGCCGATAATGGTCTTGCAACAAATCAGTGTGGGTTTGTCGGTGATTTTTTTACCGGCGTTGATCGCAGCATCGACTGCTTCGGGATCGTGTCCGTTCACATTGGCAATGACATGCCAACCGTATGCTTCGAAGCGTTTTGCCGTGTCGTCGGTGTACCAGCCGTCGATGTGTCCGTCGATAGAAATATTGTTATCGTCCCAGAACGCGATCAGCTTGCCCAAACCCCATGTTCCCGCCAGCGCACAGGCTTCGTGAGAGATACCCTCCATCATGCAACCGTCGCCCATGAACACGTAGGTATGGTGATTGACGATCTCGTGGCCGGGCTTGTTGAATTCGGCAGCTAGCAGTTTTTCCGCCATCGCCATGCCAACCGCGTTGGTGATACCCTGGCCGAGCGGGCCACCGGTGGTTTCAACCCCGGGCGTATAACCGTATTCAGGATGACCCGGAGTCTTTGAATGCAGCTGGCGAAAGCGCTTCAGTTCTTCAATCGGCAGGTCGTAGCCGGACAAATGCAGTAGCGCGTAGATAAGCATCGATCCGTGGCCATTGGATAGAATAAAACGGTCGCGGTCCGGCCACTTTGGGTTGGCAGGGTTATGGCGCAGATGCCGATTCCACAACACATCGGAAATCTCGGCCATGCCCATCGGGGCACCCGGGTGACCGGAGTTTGCTTTCTGCACGGCATCCACTGCCAGCATGCGTATCGCGCCGGTAATGTCATTGAATTTTGGTGGGGTGATGCCTCGCGTTGCAGCCATTTCCTGTTACCTCGTAAACATCCTCGCGGGATTGGTTGTCTGAATGACACCTCTTTAAAAATGAATCTATAGGGTGCCTTGGTATATGTTTGGGCCGGCAATTATGCCGTAGCCCCCCGATTAGGGCAACAGCCGCGTACCGGGCCCCTGGATTTTCAGGATCCTTCTTCGCCGCCCTTTTTCGGGAATTTGATGCCGAGTTGCTTGAGTTTTCGGTAAAGGTGGGTGCGTTCCAGACCGACTTTCTCCGCTACGCGTGTAACATTTCCGACTTCCTTGCGCAAATGGTAGTCGAAATAAAGCGCATCGAAATGGTCACGCGCTGCCCGTAATGGCATGTCAAGCGTCAGGAAGATTTGCTGCAACTGCCCTTCTTCCTGCATTGCGGAGTTTCTGCCCTGTGGCTCGGGAACGGATATTGGCAATTTTGGAGCAGATTCCCTGATGGACTTGGCCACGGTGTCCAGGAGCTTTTGCAGGGCAATGGGCTTTTCCAGGAAATCAACCGCACCTATTCGTGTTGCTTCGACCGCGGTCTCTATCGTACCGTGACCCGACATCATCACGACCGGCATGGTCAGCAGATCCTGCTCGACCCACTCCCTGAGGAGGGTTACGCCATCCGTTTCGGGCATCCATATGTCCAGTAGCACCAGGTCGGGTTCATTCTCATTCCGGTAAGTGCGGGCCTGTTCGGCATTTTCCGCCACATTAACCTCGTATCCCTCATCGAACAGGATTTCCGACAACAATTCGCGGATGCCGATCTCATCATCCACCACCAATATC
>QJWF01000017.1 GCA_003235435.1 Nitrosomonadales bacterium | reverse complement strand
TCCAGCAGCCTCGAAGTTGCCGCAACGGTAATTTGATGCGCGTCGCCGATACGGTCGCTGCCGGAAAAACGATTCTCGGTGAATATCTGTGTGAAATTGAAGTCCGCAAGGGCTGAATCAAAATTCGGCAATGCCGATTGATCCCGGTATGGCACATAAACATAATATGCGCGGGGTTCGAATGTTTGCACATAATCGCCACCAAACATATTCGATTCACGCTCAAAAGCAACTCCGCTGTCCACACTCAAAATAGGCAATGTGCGGGATGCATTCGGCAACCCCCCTGTATTGTTCTCGCGAAGCGCATAGTACGTGCTGTGCAATGTCAATTTTGGCGTGACGTATAAGGATGAATCTCCGACCATCGGATAACTGATACTCGGTTTGATTACCGTCCGCGAACCGTTCACAGCGGTGGGATGCCTGAAATCGACATATTCACCGGCTAACCCAAGGTTCACGCCGGAACGATATTGCTGGGTATTGACAGTCAATTGCGGCAATCGGGCATAAGGCACTGCAATGGGCGCTACAGGATCCTGCAATGTTTGGAAACGTTGAACGCGCGCGGAAGCGATCCATTCACCCACTTGATAACTCAATATACCTTCACGCAGAAGGTTGACCTGGGAAGTGGCACTGACCGAATCTGCCAGATCCCTGAAGTAATCGTCATCCGAAACACGGTTGAAATTGACGCTTCCATTAAGACCCTCCGCAAGCGCCTGATCATGCTTGAGGCTGAGTCGGTTTCGGCTGCGATTAGCCAGCAGATCATGGGGCAAAACATCCACATTCACTTCACCGACATATTTTCTCTGGAGATAGCGGAACTCGTTGTTGAGCATCAAACCGCGTTTGAGCATGAACCGTGGCGCAATGGTTGCGTCTCGATTCGGGGCAATGTTCCAATAGTAAGGCAAAGTCAATTCACTACCGCCCTTGACGGTGCCGCCGAATATCGGTGCCAGAAATCCGGATTTGCGCTGATCGTTGAGCGGGAAATCCATCCATGGCGAGTAAAGGATGGGCACATCCTTGAATTCGATCCAGGCATGATGGGCAACGCCTATCTGCCGGCTTTTGTCGATTTCCAGGCCGTTCATTTTCAGCATCCAATCCTGATTGTCCGCCGGACAAGTCGTGTAGCTGGCCTTTTCCAGAATGAAATGTTTCTGATCCTGGATATGCATTACTTCAGCCGCGCCGCGCCCATCGTTCTCGGGAAGGAAAAACTCCGGTTTCTCCATGGTGCCGACGCTGGTATCCAGGTTGAGCCTGAGATGCGGCCCGCTCATCTTGCTGCCTTTCTGTTCAAGTTCCACCGACCCTTGAGCATCGATCTCGCGGATGTCCTCGTAATACCATAATCTGTCAGTGCGGACCGATTGATCACCTTTTAGCAACAACACCGATCCTTGCGCATGGATATCACGACTATCCTGAAAGTACAGCAAGCGATCCGCGCGAATTGACTGGTCACCCTTGCGAAATTGTGCATTTCCTGAAGCCTCGAGTTGCTTTCCCTTTTTGCCTTCCAGATGGTCCGCCTCAACGACTGCGGGCTGATCCAATGCCGTTGTAGTCTCAGCCGGCAAACTATTGTCCACGTCCGGCTCGAGTGCCTCCGCATTCGCGACGCAGTGAATCGCAAAAGCACAGAGCAGAAACATCACGATAAAGTGGTGGCGAAACCGCATAGCGCGCAGAAATCGTAAGGTGATAAACTTCCCCAAGTTTAACACCAAGATCTCCATATGCTACGGCAGAAACAGCTTACCGAATGGCTGCGGGGCCTTTTCCCTGACGAATCATTTTTGCTTGCACCTGCCTCAGCAGATGCAAGCTTCCGGCGATATTTCCGTGTCGCGTTTCAGAATCAAGAAAAAAGCGACGAGCGGAGCAGTCGCTGCGAGCAGCATGCTGGCACACTGATCGCGATGGATGCCCCGCCGCAACACGAGGATTGCCGCCCATTTCTGCACGTGGCTGAATTGTTCGAGCATGCCGGAGTGCATGTGCCGCATCTGTACGCACAGGACCTTAAACAAGGCTTCCTGCTGTTGTCCGACCTGGGCAGCACTACATACCTGCAAGTCCTGACCGGCGGCAACATCAACACTGCACGCGAGCTGTATGGCGCGGCAACCGACGCGCTGATCAATATCCAGCTCGCCTCCCGCGAAAGCGAATTGCCGCCCTATGACGAAACGCTGCTGCAGCGCGAGATGCGTCTGTTCCCGGAATGGTATATCGGCAAGCATCTCAATATCACGCTCAACGCAGAGCAAAATGCCAAGCTGGAATCAGTTTTCGCTCGCATCATCGCCAACAACCTTGGCCAACCGCGCGTTTACGTGCATCGCGATTACCATTCGCGCAACCTGATGTTCCTCGAGAACAACAACCCCGGCATTCTCGACTTTCAGGACGCAGTCTACGGCCCGATCACGTACGACCTCGCTTCGCTGTTCAAAGACGCCTATATACGCTGGGATGAAGAGCTGGTCATGGACTGGCTGATCCGCTACTGGGAAAATGCACGCAAGGCGGGTTTGCCGGTACACCGGGATTTCTCAGGGTTTTACCGCGATTACGAATGGATGGGTGTACAACGCCATCTCAAGGTGCTGGGAATATTCGCACGGCTATACCATCGCGACGGCAAGGACGGCTACCTTAAAGATCTGCCGCTGGTGATGGATTACCTGCGCCGCGCCAGCGAGCGCTACATCGATCTGAAACCACTGCTCGTCCTGCTGGATGAATTGGAACCTCAGGACAAACAAATGGGATACACATTTTGAAAGCCATGATCCTTGCAGCCGGTCGCGGCGAGCGCATGCGCCCGCTCACCGACCACACTCCCAAACCGCTGCTTAAAGTCGGCGGCAAGTCACTGATCGTCTGGCACATCGAGCGCCTCGCGCGCGCAGGTATCACCAATATCGTCATCAACCATGCCCATCTCGGCGCCAAGATCGAACAGGCACTCGGAAATGGCAGCCGGTTCGGTGCAACAATCAGTTATTCAGACGAAGGTATTGCACTGGAAACGGCCGGGGGCATCGCTTACGCGCTTCATCTTCTGGGCGAGCAGCCCTTTGCCGTTGTCAATGGTGATATTTTCTGCGACTTTGACTGTTCCCGTCTTCAAGCTTGCGCAGAATTTCTGCAACTTCATGGCGACTCTGCTCACCTGGTGTTGGTGAACAACCCGCCCCAGCATCCTCATGGGGATTTCGGCTTGCACGGGGGGCGTGTGACAGAAACCCCTCCTAAACTCACCTTCAGCGGTATCGGCGTCTATCGCCCTTCACTGTTTGACCGCATCGCTCGTGGAACAAAAGCGCCGCTCGCACCTCTGCTGCATGGACAGATTGCGCTTGGTAAAATCAGCGGCGAACATCATCCGGGTTTGTGGGTGGATGTCGGCACCCCGGAACGACTGGCCGAACTCGACAGGCAAGTACGTTCGCAGCACAATACGCCATGAGCATCGCCCCTTACATTGAACGCCGCGCCCGCCTTATCAAGATGATGGGGCGCGGCATAGCAATCATTCCCACCGCGCCCGAAGTTATGCGCAATGCGGATACGCATTACGACTACCGCCACGACAGCAACTTCTATTACCTGAGCGGTTTCGCCGAGCCGGAAGCAATGCTTGTGCTGATCGCAGGCGATACACCTCAAACGATCCTGTTTTGCCGCGAGAAAAATCAGGAACGCGAGATATGGGACGGTCACCGCTACGGGCCCGATGCCGCACGTGAGAGGTTCGGATTCGACGAAGCTTTCCCGATCACGCAATTCGACGAAAAACTGGTTGATCTTCTGGGCAATCAGCCCGTGCTGTATTACCCGCTGGGATACAACTCCGCCTGGGATAAGCGCATTCTCAGGATACGTAGCGCAGTCCGGGAAAAAGTACGCAGCGGTGTCCGTGCTCCGGACCAGATCATCGACGTTCGCGCGTTGCTCAGCGAAATGCGCTTGTTCAAAGACGAATTCGAACTGGAAATAATGCACAGAGCCGCGGAAATCTCCACTTCTGCACACCGGCGCGCGATGCAGTTCACACGGCCCGATCAATACGAATATCAGGTTGAAGCGGAACTGCTGCACGAATTCTGCAGTCATGGCGCGCGCCACCCCGCCTACACCCCCATCGTTGCCGGCGGAGCGAATGCCTGTGTGCTGCACTACGTAGGAAACAACGCAAAACTCAAGGGCGGGGACCTTCTGCTGATCGATGCAGGTTGCGAGCTGGACGGGTACGCCTCGGATATCACGCGTACCTTTCCGGTGAACGGCAAATTCAGCACAGCGCAAAAAGACGTGTACGAAATCGTGCTCGCCGCGCAGGCTGCCGCCATCGCCGCCGCAAAACCGGGTAAACATTGGAACGCGCCGCACGACGCCGCGCTGCGAGTGCTGGCGCTGGGCTTCATCGACCTGAAGTTGTGCCGTGGCAGCGTGGACAGGGTGATCGAGAAGGAGGATTACAAGCGCTTCTACATGCACCGCACCGGCCACTGGCTGGGTATGGACGTGCACGACGTCGGCGACTACATGGCTGATGGGAAGTGGCGCAAGCTGGAGCCAGGCATGGTGCTTACCATCGAGCCCGGCTGCTACATCCGTCCAGGTGGCAAGGTGCCGAAGAAATTGTGGAACATCGGTATCCGCATCGAAGATGACGTTCTTATCACTGCGAAAGGCAACGAAACCTTGACGAATGCTGCACCGAAGTCGGTGACAGAGATTGAGGAGTTGATGAAACGATGAGTTCGCAATTTGACATTGCCATCATCGGTGGCGGCCCAGTCGGCGCCGCACTCGCACTTGCATTGCGCGGCAGCAAACTGAAAGTCTGTGTGCTGGAAGCGCGCCCGGCCAATGTGGCCAGCAAGGACGCCCGCGCGCTGGCGTTGTCTTACGGTAGCCGATTGTTGCTGGAACGCCTTAGACTCTGGGATGTACTGCAGGACGTATCACCGATAGACACGATCCACATTTCGCAAAAGCAAAGTTTCGGCCGCACCGTGTTGCATGCCGAAGAACTGAAGGTGCCGGAACTCGGCTACGTACTGCCCTACCCGGCGCTGCAGGACGCATTGACCAATGCATTGCAACACAGCAACGTTACGTCGATATTCGACGCGAGCGTCACGCAACTGCATAGTGAGATGGACCATGCCTTGATTGGCTATCAACAAAACGACGCGGAGCATATGCTGCATGCCCGCCTTGCGGTGGTCGCCGACGGCGGCCGCTTGCTGGCAGAACTATATCCGCCCGAAGTACACGACTACGGGCAGAGCGCTCTGATCACCCACATCACCTGTTCAATACCGAAAACAGGCACCGCATTCGAGCGCTTCACACCACACGGACCGTTGGCGTTGTTGCCGTACAAGCAGGGTTACGAACTGGTGTGGACCGTACCGCATCAGCGCGTACAGGAAATGCTGGCATGGTCCGACACAAAATTCCTGCAAGAACTGCAGTCGCGCTTCGGCGATCGGGTCGGAGATTTTTTGACTGTAGGGAAACGCACCAGCTTCCCTCTGGGCCTGCGCCGCGCACCCTGCACAACCCCGATGCCGCATACCGTGCTGCTTGGCAACGCCGCCCAGACCATGCATCCGGTCGCAGGACAGGGATTCAATATGGGACTGCGAGACGCGTGGGAACTTTCTCAGGAAATTCTAGACGCCAAACCCGAAGAACTGGGTACCGAAGCGATGCTCGCCGCCTACCGATCGGATCGCCGCACCGACCGTGAGATGGGGATACGTTTCACGGACGGCCTGGTGCGGCTGTTCTCCAATGACCTGCCGCTGGTCAGCGCAGGCCGCGCCGCCGCACTTACCGCTCTGGACTGTCTGCCGTTTGCAAAGAAGTTTGTAGCGAAGCGGATGATGTTCGGAGCGAATGGTTAGTTGAATTCCTTCGCATTTCAGACTGATCGCCCTGAGCCTGTCGAAAGGCGCAGTATACCCAACAGAAACTAACCAAAACCGCTGGTGGTAGGCCGGCGAATTTGGTTTGAATGGTAGGAGCGGGCCATGCCCGCGACTACAACAACTCGACAATCACCGGCGTATGATCCGACGGCCTCTCCAGCTTTCTTGGATCCTTGTCGATTACGCAACTCTTGCATCGCGCCACCAGCGGCTCGCTGATCAGGATGTGGTCGATGCGCAAACCGTGGTTGCGGCGGAATGCCATCATCCGGTAATCCCACCAGCTGAAGGATTTTTCCGGCTGTTCGAACAGCCTAAAGCTGTCGCGCAAGCCGAGTTTCTCCAGGTTGCGGAACTTCTCGCGCTCCGGCCCGCTGACCAGCACACTGCCCTGCCATGCGACAGGATCATGCACGTCGCGGTCTTCAGGAGCGATGTTATAGTCACCGAGCAACGCCAGTTTCGGATGGTGCACCAGTTCCTGTTTCAGCCAATCACGCAAAGTATCGAGCCATCCGAGCTTGTACCGGTACTTGTCGGAATCGACAGCCTGGCCGTTGGGTATATAGACATCGACGACACGAATGTCACCAAAGGTAGCGGAAATGACGCGTTTCTGTTCGTCGTCATGGTCAGTGATGCCATACAGCACGTCGGATGCCGGCTCGCGGCTCAGGATAGCCACGCCGTTGTAGGTCTTCTGTCCACTGAATATGCTGTGATAGCCCGCCGCCTGCAATTGATCCTGAGGAAAGTCATCATCCTGCTGCTTGGTTTCCTGCAGGCACAACACATCGACCGGGTTCGCAGTCAGCCAGTCCAACACATGCGGCAAGCGCACTTTCAGCGAGTTGACGTTCCAGGTCGCCAGTTTCATTGAGTGGCAGGGCTTTCCCGGACATCAGGATTTTCGGTCGCAGTCTCGGATGAATTTTCTGCTGCAGACTCCGTGACCGGCGCGCGGTAAGGCGCGATCTTCGGATAGCCCGCGATATCGAGCTCGCCATTCCACTGCTCGGACTGCAGTCCCTTCAAATAGGATTTGCCCACTTCTAGGGTGGGCACGATATCGCTGCCGCTTTGCTTCTTGAACGCATCTATCTGATCTTTGGTGCTCAGTGTTTTTTCTGCGTAGGGGATACCGCGCTTGTTCAACAGGTTGCGCGCCTTATCACATGTATCGCCGCAGCCAGCACCAACATACAAGGTGACAGGAAAATTCTGCCGCGCGATGCGTGTTGCATAGGGCAGGTCTTCGCCGGGAATAGGCTGGCCCGAAAACTTTCCGGGATTTATTTTTTCAGCATTTGCTGCGGGTATATCGCTGTAATGCACGATGCCCTTCGAGTCCACCCAGCGGTACATATCAGATGCATGAACAGTCAATGCATGAAAAGTCAGCAAAAGGAAAACCAGAACTTTTGATGGCGAAATAACGCGCTTCACTTTGAAAACCCTCAAGAAGTTTCAAGTAACCCATTATGCCGCAACAACGCTTCCAGCTTCGGTTCGCGACCGCGGAATGCGGCGAATGACTGCATCGCGTCGCGGCTGCCGCCCACTGCCAGAATTTCGCCGCGGAAGCGCGCGCCGACATCGGGATTCAGCACACCGTTCTCTTCAAAAAGGCTGTACGCATCGGCTGACAGCACCTCCGCCCACTTGTAACTGTAATAACCCGCGGCATAACCGCCTGCAAAGATGTGCGAGAAACTGTGCGGAAAGCGGTGGAAAGCGGGCGGAATCAGCACCGCCACTTCGTCACGAACTTCATCAAGCAATTGCAGGATGGATTTCGCGCCGCCAGACTCGAAATTGCTGTGCATCAGCATGTCGAACAAAGAAAATTCGATCTGGCGCAAGGTCTGCAAACCGCTCTGGAAATTCTTCGCGGCGATCATTTTGTCGAACAGCGTGCGCGGCAATGGTTCTTCCGTATCGGAATGGCGCGTCATGCCATGCAGCACATCCCATTCCCAGCAAAAGTTCTCCATGAACTGGCTGGGCAATTCGACAGCGTCCCATTCCACGCCGTGGATGCCGGATACACCCATATCTTCAATCTCGGTGAGCAGGTGATGCAGACCGTGGCCGAACTCATGGAACAGCGTGATAACTTCGTCGTGCGTGAATAACGCAGGCTTGTTTCCTACAGGGGAGGAAAAATTGCAGTTCAGACATGCAACCGGAGTCTGGATGCCGGCAGGCAGCCGGCGGCGTGTGATTACGTCGTCCATCCACGCCCCGCCACGTTTGCTGTTGCGCGCATACAGGTCGAGATAGAACTGTCCGACCAGTTGCCCACGGTCATTTCGGATATCGAAGAAGCGCACGTCATCATGCCAGACAGGTGCGTTGGCAGGCTTGATTCGCAAACCATAGAGTGTTTCGACCAGCTTGAACATTCCGTGCAGAACCGCATCTTCGGGAAAATACTGCTTCACCTCCTGCTCAGAGAATGCATAGCGCTGCTCGCGCAGCTTCTCGCTGGCGTAGCCGATATCCCAGGATTGCAGATCGGAAATGCCCAACTCGGCTCTTGCGAATGCGCGTAGTTCGGCCAGGTCTTTTTCTGCAAACGGACGCGCCCTTTGAGCGAGTTCGCGCATGAACTCGACCACTTGCTGCGGCGAGTTGGCCATCTTGCTCGCAAGCGACAATTCTCCATAGTTGGCAAATCCTAGCAACCGCGCTTCTTCGCCGCGCAGCCTGACGATCTCCTCCATCAGGGGCGTGTTGTCCCAATCTGGCTTGCCTAATTCGCTGGCACGAGTGCCATAGGCGCGATACATCCGTTCTCGAAATGAGCGGTCATCGGCGAACTGCATCACCGGCATGTAAGAAGGCGCTTTCAACGTAAATAGCCAGCCGGATTTGTTCGCTGCTTGCGCTGCCACCAGCGCCGCCTGCTGCACATCCTCGGGCAAACCGCTCAAGCCGTCCCTGTTCTCGATCAGCAGCGAGAAATCGTTGGTCGCATCCAGCAGATTGTCGGAAAAACGGGATGACAGTTCGGACAGCCGTTCCTGTATCTCCAGAAAGCGCGCCTTCTGCCCAACCGGCAGTTCCGCACCACCGAGGCGAAAATCGCGCAGTTCGTTCTCGATGATTTTCTTGCGCGCTGCACTCAAGACCGGATATTCTGCGCCGTTGCGCAACTTCTTGAATTTTTCGAACAGCGCAAGATTCTGCCCGAGTTCGGCGAAATACTGCGTGACTGTCGGCAGAGTGGCGTTGTATGTCTCGCGCAATTCTGGGCTATTCATCACCGCATTCAGATGCCCGACCGGCCCCCAGGCACGCGACAGCCGCTCGTTGGCGTCCTCCATCGGATCCACAAAATTCTGCCAGGTGACCGTTGCATCGTCAGCCAGCAGGCGTTCGATCAAGGAGCGATTCTCGGCCAGCAATTGTGCTATCGCTGGCGCGACATGCTCAGGTCTGATTTCCGCAAATCGCGGCAGACCGGTAAAGTCCAGCAAAGGGTTAGCAGGGTGAAAAGATGTATTCATAATTTTAGCTCTTATACAAAAATAGTTGGATTTATGTGGAGACCAACCTGCCGGCAGGTTAAGTCGAAGCCGAAATCCTGTAACGGGCTCATATCATCGGGAAAAAACGAAAGCCTGCGACTGATACTGAATACTATTGTTGAAACACAATTTGACCGTCGAGCAGCGTATAACGTACCCGACCCCGCATCTCGTAACCATTGAACGGTGTATTCTTGCCCTGGCTCTTCAGAGCGGCGTGCTCTATCTTCCATAAGGTTTTCGGATCGAACACGCAAATATCGGCATGGGCACCGACCGAAAGATGTCCCATCTTTTGCCCGAGCAATTGCGCTGGGTTGATCGTTACGTGTGCCAGTGCGGCAAGCAGCGGGACATTTTCCTGTTCCGCCCATTTCAGCACCAGCGGCAGCAGCAACTCCAGCCCGGTTGCACCCGCTTCGGATTCGGCGAACGGCAATTGCTTGGCGTCATCGTCAACCGGTGAATGATTCGAACAGATCGCGTCGATCGTGCCATCCAGCAACCCGGCCCGCAACCCCGCTTTGTCCCGCTGACTTCGGAGCGGCGGCGCAAGATGGCAGTTTGCGTCGAAGTATCCGATATCCTTTTCCGTGAGGTGCACATGATTCATGGATACATCGCAGGTGACGCTCAACCCTTCCCTTTTTGCCGAACGGATCATGTCCACCGCTTCCGCACTGGATAGGCGGCAGATATGCAAAATGACACCCGTTTCACGCGCAAGTTGCAGGGCGGTGGAAAGGGCGATCGTTTCCGCAACCACCGGGATGGGCGGCAGGCCGAGACGGGCTGCCACTTCGCCGTCATGCGCCACGCCGTTCTTTGCAAGAAAACTGTCCTGCGGGCGCAGCCACACCCGGTAGCCGAATGTGGCCGCGTATTGCATGGCACGCATCAATACGCGCGTATCGGTCAATGGCGCATCTGCCTGGCTGAAAGCTTTGCATCCGGCTTCGGTCAACTCGTTCATTTCGGTTAATTCCACACCCCTCAAGCCGTATGTCAACGCTCCGACTGGAAACAACCGCGCTTGATTCAGTGATCGCGCGCGTCGCTTGAGCATTTCCACCAGTCCCGGCTCATCAAGGGGCGGATCCGTATCCGGGGGACATGCCAATGATGTTATGCCACCCGCCACCGCTGCGGTCATCTCGGATTCCAGAGTGGCCTTGTACTCGTAACCTGGCTCGCGCAGACGCGCTGCGACATCCATCAACCCGGGCATCACGATCATTCCGCTGGCATCGATCGTCTGATCGGCTACGAAACCCGTAGGCGGCTTGCCAATTGCAGCGATGCGCCGGTCGAGGATGTACACATCCTGCTGTGTATCAATGCCGTTCTTCGGGTCGATCAGGCGGCCGTTTTTTATCTGGATGTTCATGCCTATACTCCTGCCAGGATGCTCATAACGGCCATCCGGACTGCGATACCAAAGGTCACTTGGGGCAGAATCACGGAACGCTTGCCGTCTGCCAC
>QJWF01000076.1 GCA_003235435.1 Nitrosomonadales bacterium | reverse complement strand
GTATCTGGCGCAGCCATGCGATCTTTTCGTCGAACCTAGTATCCGATTTCACGCCTTCCTTGTAGCGCCAATGGGCTGCGACACCGAGTTCGGAATGTTGATGCATCTCACGGGTACGTATCTGCACCTCGAGAGGGAGGCCGCGCGGGCCGATCACGGCGGTGTGCAACGAACGATAATTGTTGCTCTTGGGGTGCGCGATGTAATCGTCGAATTCGCTTTCGATCGGCGGCCACAACTCATGCACCAGCCCGAGTGCCGTGTAACATCCCTTGATGTCATCGACCAATATCCGGACTGCACGCACATCATACAGTTCGCTGAAATCGAGATGTTTGACTTTCATCTTGTTGATGATGCTGTAGATGTGCTTGGGGCGGCCGGTCACTTCGGCAGGTATGTTTGCCTGGCTCAATGCCTGGTTTAACCTGGACACCACATCAGCGATGTATCGTTCACGGTCGACTCTGCGTTCATCTATCAGTATGGCGATTTTTTTGTAAAGATCCGGATCAAGATAGCGCACCGATAAATCTTCGAGTTCCCATTTGATCTGCCACACGCCAAGACGGTTGGCGAGAGGAGCAAATATGCTGCGGGTCTCAAGCGCGATCTGTTTCTGCCGCTCCGTTGCCGCCCCGGATAGACAGCGCATGGTCTGGGTGCGCTCTGCAAGCTTGATCAGCACAACGCGTATATCCTGCACCATCGCCAACAACATCTTGCGCAGGCTTTCGATCTGCTGGAAGTCGTCACCCTTTTTCTTTACTTTCTTGTCGGGACTGCGTATTTCGCTGAATTGCTGGATCTGCTCCATGCGCGAAATGCCTTCGACCAGCATCTTCACGTTGGTACCGGAAACCTCCTCGATTTTCTCCGTCCAGACGTCGAGATATTCAGGCACCGCGTGCAGGATGGCGGCGGAAATTGTTTCATGGTCCATGTGCATGCCGGCCAGTATTGCGGCAGTGCCGAGTGCGTGCTGCATCAGCGGTGCGCCGGTCAATTCAACCTGACCAGCATAGAGCGGCTCGGCAAGATCGCAGGCCCGGCGTATGGCCTCGACTTCTCCGTATGAAAATGTCTTTTCCAATTCGCCAAGCCAGGTCTGGGTGTTTTTAAAGAACACGCCCGTATCGGAAGAAACTTGTTGCCGGTCAGAAACCATGATGGATCGCATTATCGACACGCTAACAGGACGGATATTGTAGACCGCATTCTTGCCGTGTATCAGCCGAGCACCTTCCACAGCATCTTCGTCGCAAGCACCAGCAACAGCAGAGCAAAGAGTTTGCGCAATTGAGCGGTCTTCATGTGATGCGTCACTTTTGCTCCAAGCGGTGCCGTGATGGAACTGGCCAGTGCGATCCAGAACAATGCGGGCAGATAGACAAAGCCCAGGCTGTTTGCGGGAAGGAGGCCGATACTCTTGCCGATGGAAATATAACCGATAGTGCCGCCGATCGCGACCGGGAAACCTATCGCGGCGGATGTGCCGATCGCATTGCGCAGCGGTACATTGCACCAGACCAGGAATGGCACGACGATCGAACCTCCGCCGATCGAGACCAGGCTGCTCAAGCTGCCGGTGAGTATGCCGGTCAGCGTCATGCCAGCCATGCCGGGTAATTGACGTGAAGGGTGCGGGCGCACGCCGAACAGAATCTGCGCAGCCACTGTATACACGAACAGTGCGAAAAATATGGCCAGCCCGGCGGTCGGAACGGATGCGGCGAGCAACGCACCGATACCTGTCCCGAGCAGAATCCCTGGGGTGATGGTTCGTACTACGCGCCAGTTTACAGCGCCGTGGCGGTGATGCTCGCGAAGGCTTGCGAACGACGTGAACAGGATTGCAGCCATCGAGGTTCCGAGGGCTAGGAGCAACAAATGTTCAGTGGGAAACTTTTGCGAGTCGAACAGAAAAATCAGCACGGGCACCAATACCAAGCCTCCGCCCACGCCGAAAATGCCGGCCAGGAATCCGGCAATTGCGCCGAGTACTAGATAGGCTGCATACCATTCCATCAAGTGTGAGCCAATCTGGTGGTGATGAATTTCCACTCCATCGGATCTACCGGCGTGATGGACAGACGATTGCCCCGTTGCAGCGTGCGCATACGTTCAAGCTCGGGATGTTTGCGCAGTTCCTCGATAGGGATGAGCGCGATCTTTTTTACCAGCTGAACATCCACATTGACCCAGCGCGGTTGTTCCGGGGTGGCCTTGGAGTCGAAGTATTTGCTCTTCCTGTTGAACTGCGTGGCATCGGGATATGGGGTACTGCTGACCCTGGCGATGCCGGCTATGCCCGGCTCATTGCAATTGGAATGATAGAACAGCACGCCGTCGCCAACCGTCATCTGGTCGCGCATGAAATTGCGCGCCTGATAATTGCGAACTCCGTACCAGGCCACCGTCTGGTCGGGTAGCGCTGCCAGGTCGTCGATACTGCAATCGGAGGGTTCGGATTTCATCAGCCAATAGCGCATGGAAATATCCAGGAAATAAAAAGTGCGACCCGAAGTAATCCTAAGGTCGCACTGGAATAGAGTCCCCCGCCTGTGCCGTTGACCCTGCATCTTGAACCTGGGTTCAAGAGGGCCGCTTTCCAGTTACATCAGGTACATCCTTGGTTGGACGCGCACAACAGTAACATCAAGAGTCGCAGCCTAAGCCGTAGCTTATGGGTTCAAAGAATTATGGGCCTGACGAACACTGCAGGGGACAAACGAAACAGTCAAAACAACTTTTCTTGTTCAGCCAATGCCTCATCAATCGCTTCCTGCATGGCACTCATTCTACGCGTAAAGTCGGCCAGGTCAACACCGCGACCGACTTTCATTCCAAGCAGCTCATGAGTGATGTTGAGCGCTGCCATCAGCGCGATGCGCTCCACGCTGGCGATCTTGCCGGTATCGTGTATCTCACGCATCTTTTTGTCCAGGTAAGCGACCGCATCCAGCAATTCTGCACGTTCTTCTTCGGGGCAGGCGATACGCAATTCCCGGTCAAGAATCTTGACATCAAGGGTTTTTATCGCGCTGCTCATGTCTGGTCTTCAGGCAGGGTAAGGAGAAGCTTTTCCAGGCGAACTTTAGCTGTTACCAGTTTATCGCTGTATTGGCGATTATTGCTGAGAGCGTGCGCTAACTCCTGCCGTAACTGGTTATTTTCAGTACGCAACTTGCCGCTGACCTTAATCAGTTGCGCTAGTTTATCCTCAAGTGCCGCCAATTCGTTCTCCATGTGCTGACTATAATTTGAAAAGTGCTGATAAGTCAAACGCTAAGAAGGTCTTGTGCAAGCAATTTGTAGGGGAAGGGAAAAGTGCTGGCCACGCGCGGTTTGTATCCTAACTTGTAGTAGAATGCTTCCTGCTTCGAGGTGCACATCTGGAAACGGATGAGTTAAACGG
>QJWF01000162.1 GCA_003235435.1 Nitrosomonadales bacterium | reverse complement strand
ATTACTTCAAGGGCTACTTTGCAGCGACCAAGTCGAACGACGAGCTAGTGGCGTTCTCGGTGCCTTCCGGCAACTTCGGCAACATCTGCGCCGGGCATATTGCGCGCATGATGGGGCTGCCGATCGGCCAGTTGATCCTCGCAACCAACGAGAACGATGTGCTCGACGAATTCTTCCGCACCGGCGCGTACCGCCCGCGCGATACCAAACACACCTACGAGACCAGCAGTCCGTCGATGGACATCTCCAAGGCCAGCAATTTCGAGCGCTTCATGTTCGACCTGGTGGGAAGGGATGGAACGAAGGTGCTTGAGCTCTGGAACAAGGTGGACAAGGGAGGCTCTTTCGATATCAAGGGCACGAGCTATTGGGACGCATTGGCGAAATTCGAATTCGCTTCCGGCAAGAGCACCCATCAGGACAGGCTCAAGACCATCCGCGAAGTGTGGGAGGAATACGGCGTGATGGTGGATACTCACACCGCCGACGGCATCAAGGTCGGACTAGTGCAGCGTCGCCCCAACCTGCCGCTGGTCTGTCTGGAGACTGCGCTGCCGGCCAAGTTTGCAGAGGCCATACAGGAAGCACTGGGCCGCGAACCGGAACGTCCCGCGTCCATGGTTGGCATCGAAACATTGCCGCAGCGTTGCGAAGTGATGGATGCGGATGTTGCGAAACTCAAGGCGTTCATCGCCGCGCACATTCAACATTGATTCCAGCGTCATTTCGTTTTTCAGCGAATGACGATAAAGTGAATAACTTCGTCCTGCTGATCGTCTGCTTTACCGCCGGGATGCTGTTGCGGCGCTCAGGGCACATGCCGGAGAATGCACCGGCAACGATCAACGTTTTCATCATCTACATTTCCGTCCCCGCTTTGACCCTGTTGTACCTGCACGACTTCGAGTTCGGCGCAGATACCATTTTGATCGGCTTGATGCCATGGCTGATGTTCGCTTTTTCAGCAGGATTCTTCTGGCTGGTCGGGCGTTGGATAGGATTTTCGCGCGGCACTACCGGGGCGCTGATGTTGACGGGCGGGATGAGCAACACGGCTTTCTTCGGCTTGCCGATGGTCGAATCGTATTACGGCCGTTCGGGCATCCCCATCGCGATCGTGATAGACCAGCTTGGTTCGTTCATGGTGCTTTCCACGCTGGGGATCACGGTCGCCGGGATCTATTCTTCCGGCCGTCCGACCATGACCGAGATCGTCAAGCGCATCGTGCTGTTCCCGCCTATCATTTCGCTGGTAGTAACACTGCTGCTCATCCCGGTTGAATATGCCGGCTGGTTTACCGCGTTGCTGAAAAGGCTGGGCGACACACTTGCACCGCTGGCGCTGCTCTCGGTCGGGTTGCAACTGAAATTGGGGCATGCCGCGGAATACAGGCGCGATCTCGCGGTCGGCCTGCTGTTCAAGCTGCTGATCGCGCCGACGCTGATCCTGCTGCTGTATGTGCCGCTATTCGGCGCGGGCGGCCATGCGATACAAGTAACGATATTCGAGGCGGCGATGCCGCCGATGATCACCGCTGCGATCATCGCATCCGAGCATGACCTCAACCCTCCGCTGGCCAATCTGATGGTGGCGGTGGGGTTGATAATTTCTTTCGTTACCCTGAGTATGTGGTGGTTCATGCTGCGATGGGTTTGATGGGGATCGGGATATGGGAAACGGAACGACTGCACAGATGCAAAAACAGGGCTCGATAAGGGAGCAGCTGGCAGACCGGCTGCGAACATTTCTCCCCACGGGCGCGTTGCTAACCGATGCCGAGGATCTCAAGCCGTATGAGCTGGACGGCCTGAGCGCCTACCGGCAGGTGCCGATGATCGTCGCGATCCCGGATAATGAGCAGCAGGCCAGCAAGATCCTGGAGACCTGCCATGACGCCGGAGTGCCGGTGGTGGCGCGCGGTGCCGGCACGGGATTGTCAGGCGGTGCATTGCCTCTGGCTGATGGCGTGTTGATGTCTATGGCGCGCTTCAACAGGATCATTCACGTCGACCCGCTCGCCCGCATCGCGCGGGTCCAGTGCGGGGTACGCAACTTGGCAATTTCCGATGCAGCCGTGCAATACGGCCTTTATTACGCGCCGGATCCTTCCAGCCAGATCGCCTGCACCATCGGCGGCAACGTGGCGGAAAACTCGGGCGGCGTGCATTGCCTGAAATACGGTCTGACGGTACACAACATCCTGCGTCTCAGGGTGCTGACCGTCGAGGGCGGGATTCTGGAGATCGGATCCGAAGGACTGGACACCGCAGGCTACGACCTGCTGGCGTTGATGACCGGAAGCGAGGGCATGCTGGGCATCATCACCGAAATCACCGTGAAGCTGCTGCCCAAGCCGGAACGCGCGCAAGTGGTGATGGCAGCGTACGATGACGTAAAAAAAGCTGGCGCGGCGGTGGGCGACATCATTGCCGCAGGCATCATCCCCGCAGGACTTGAGATGATGGACCGTCTTGCGATCAGCGCTGCCGAGGATTTCGTGCATGCCGATTACCCGCTGGATGCGGAAGCGATATTGCTGTGCGAACTGGATGGCACCAACGAAGAGGTGTCCGAGGAGATCATGCGCGTGCACGACATCCTCTTGAAGAGCGGAGCAACTTCGCTGCGAACCGCCAAGGATGATGCGGAACGGCTGAAATTGTGGGCCGGGCGCAAGGCGGCCTTTCCGGCAGTGGGGCGCATCTCGCCCGACTATTACTGCATTGACGGCACCATCCCGCGAAAACAGCTTCCGCTGGTGCTGGCGCGCATTCGGGAACTCTCGCAGGAATACGGCTTGCGCGTCGCAAACGTGTTCCACGCCGGGGACGGCAACCTTCACCCGCTGATCTTGTACGATGGCAACAAACCCGGCGAGCTGGAGAAGACCGAGGAATTGGGCGGCAGGATACTCGAGCTGTGCGTCGAAGTGGGCGGCACGATCACCGGCGAGCATGGCGTCGGCGTGGAGAAGATCAACCAGATGTGCATCCAGTTCAGGGACAAGGAATTGACGCTGTTCCATGGCATCAAACGGGCATGGGATGGGAACGGCTTGCTCAATCCCGGCAAGGCGGTCCCCACATTGCAGCGCTGCGCAGAATTTGGCGCGATGCATGTGCACCATGGCGAGATGAAGTTTCCGGAGTTGCCCAGGTTTTAGGGAGATGGAGCTGTTACAGTTTTGATGAACGATAATTTGGATCGAATAAATGAGACACTCAACGATAGCAATCGATGTCCGGCTTGGTGACAAAAATAACCCGGAATCAATCGAATGGAAAGCATCTGACTCGAGCATAAAGGAAGTGCAGCAGGCAAAAGCCATGATGCTGGCATTCTGGGACGGCAACAGGAAATCCGCATTGCATATCGACCTTTGGACCGGGGAAATGATGGTGGATGAAATGGCCGAGTTCTACT
>QJWF01000222.1 GCA_003235435.1 Nitrosomonadales bacterium | reverse complement strand
CTTGAGAAGGTGCGGCGCACCGACCGCGAATTCCACCACTTCGATTCCCCGCTGCACCGATCCCGCTGCATCTTCCAGCGTCTTGCCGTGCTCTTCACTGGCCAGTTGTGCAAGTTCGGCGCGGTGTGCTTCGAGCAGCTCGCGGAATTTGTTCAGAATTCGGCCGCGGCGTAGCGGAGTGGTATCTCGCCAGGCGGGGAAGGCCGCCTTGGCAGCCGCAATCGCGCTTTCAACATCCTCTCTGCTCGCCAGAGGCACTATACGGATCGCTTCTCCGATGGCCGGATTGTTCACTTCTGCAGAACGCTTGCCAAGACTCGTCGCAGGCCGACCATTGATCCACAATTTTAAAACGGGCTTGGCCATGTAGCTTCCTTCAGTGTTTTCTTCATCAAACTTCCGGAGCTTGTTTCCGGGTGATGAGAATGGTTGTCAGCAACAGATGAATAATGTATCGTGTATTGAAATTGCTTCACTATTTTTCGGTGGGTATCGCGCCGAGCTATAGTTTACACATCTTGCCTGTCACAAGGGAGAGTCAATGCTGCAGGTAGTCGCCACGGGTACTCCGAACAACCATTCGATGCGCAGTGATATTAAAGGTTTAAAGCACTTTCGCCACGACAGCGACAGATATGTAGACGAAACAATCCGGTCACGCCGTATCTGTTTCGGGGAGGATGTACTGGACGGCATGCGGATGGCGGTGCTGTTGCCGATGAAATCGCAACTCTCGATACCTTGCGCCTTCTCGATGATACCCGGAAAGTTCGCACTTTCGGTTACGTCTGCTGTTGGTGCAGAAAAAATACAAGTCGAAAAACAAAGAATCAAACGGTCACGTAATATCTGTGTGACGAGGCCGATTGAAGCAAGAGGCAGCAAATCAGTATCACAAGTCAAATCTAAGGAGGAAAAATCATGGACAAGGTAGTAGAAACCAAGCAAGAAGAGACCACAAAAACGGTGTCGCGTCGCAAGTTTCTGACGACGGCTGCTGCCGTCACCACCGGCGCCGCAATCACAGGCTTTCCATCGATCTCCGTCGCAGCTTCCCCCGTCGTTCTTAAGATGCAGGGTGCATGGGGCGCGAAGGACATCTTCAACGAAATGGCCGAGGAATACGTCAATCGTGTCAACGAAATGGCCGAAGGCCGCCTTCGCATCGACTATCTGGTGGCAGGATCAGTGGTCAAACCGTTCGAAGTGATGGAAGCGACTTCAAAAGGGGTGATCGACGCTGGCCACCAGGTTGCCGTTTACTGGTACGGCAAGAGCAAAGTCGCATCGCTGTTCGGTTCCGGACCGGTTACTGGCTGCGACGCCGCACAAAACCTTGCCTGGATCCATAAGGAAGGGTTGCCGTTCTACAACGAGCTGATGCAAAAGATCGGTCTCGACGTGGTTGGTTTTTTCGCGATGCCGATGCCCACCCAACCGCTGGGCTGGTTCAAGAAGCCGATCAAAAATGCTTCGCAACTGAAAGGCCTCAAGTATCGCACCGTGGGCTTGGCGGCCGACATGATGCAGGAACTTGGCATCAAGGTAACACAGTTGCCTGGTGGCGAGATTGTGCCCGCGATGGAGCGTGGAGTAATCGAGGCCTTCGAGTTCAACAACCCGACCTCAGACCGTCGTTTCGGCGCCCAGGACGTAGCCAAGAACTACATGATGGGCAGTTATCACCAGGCACAGGAGTTCTTTGAGATCGTATTCAATCGCAAGAAATATGAGTCGTTGCCCAAGGACCTGCAGGCGCTGCTGCGCTATGCAGCCGAGGCGGCATCCACGGCGAATTACGCGCTGGCGATGGACAACTATTCAAGAGATCTGCAGGAGCTCAAGAACAAGGATAAAGTCAATATCCTGCGTACTCCACAAGGCATCTTTGATGTGCAACTAAAGGCATGGGACACGATCGTCAAGCGCCTTACCGACGAAGATCCGTTCTTTGGCAAGGTATGGGAATCGCAGAAGGCATGGGCAAAGAGGGTCGGTTACTACACCTTCTTCAACAACGCCGATTACAAGGCGGCTTACGAACACTTGTTCGGAAAGCTTGGCTTCTAATGAGTCGCTGCCAACAAGTATAGATAGCTGTATTACCCATGGCGGTGGGTGCTTCGGCTCCACCGCCTTGTTTCGTAGAACGGACATATATGAAGATCCAATCGCTGTTGCATGGCATCGACCAGTTGTCTAAATCGGTCGGGCATGCGTTTGCCTGGTGCATTGTCGTTCTGATACTTGGCACCTCCTACGAAGTTTTTGTTCGCTATGTGCTTGACGACCCTACCAGTTGGGCCTTCGACATGAGCTACATCCTTTACGGCGGCCTGTTCCTGATGGCGGGAGCCTATGCACTCTCGCGAGGTGCTCATGTACGCGGCGATATTTTCTACAGATTGATGCCCAAACGCGTTCAGGGCAGCATCGAACTCGTGCTCTATTTGATCTTCTTCTTCCCTGGCATCATAGCCCTGATGTACTCGGGCTGGGACTACGCGATGGATTCGATGCGGATAAAAGAAGTGAGCGTCAATAGCCCTATCGGCGTGCCCATCTGGCAACTCAAACTGATCATCCCGGCGGCCGGCTTCTTTCTTGCGCTGCAGGGCATTGCAGAGACTTTGCGCTGCATCATGTGCATCCGCACCGGTGAATGGCCCGAGCGGCTGCACGACGTCGAGGAAATGGAAACTGCAGTGCTGCTGGCAGCCGCCAAAGCCGAGGAGCTTGATTACCAATCGGTGGTTTCGGGAGACGTCAAATGACAGACCCGCAAGTCGCCATCATGATGCTCGGCGCATTCATCTTCATCATCCTGCTCGGCTTTCCAATCGCCTTTACCCTGATGGCCATGGGCGTCTTCTTTGGCTATTACGCCTATTTCCAGCCGGATCAGGCTTTTTTCGACAATCGGGTATTCTACCTGCTGACGCAGAACACCTTCAGCATCATGAACAATGATGTGCTGGTGGCGGTACCGTTATTCCTGTTCATGGGCTATATCGTCGAGCGATCCAATCTGCTGGACCGATTGTTTCTCAGTCTTCAACTTGCATTTCGCGCGGTTCCCGGCGCGATGGCGGTCGCGGCCCTGATCACCTGCGCACTTTTCGCCACCGCTACCGGTATCGTCGGCGCTGTGGTGACACTGATGGGTCTGCTGGCGCTTCCAGCAATGATCAAGGCCGGTTATGACCAGAAACTTTCCACTGGCGTCATTGCCGCTGGTGGCACCCTGGGCATCCTGATCCCGCCTTCGATCATGCTGATCGTTTATGGCGCGACAGCGGCGATGTCCGTCGTCAAGCTCTATGCCGCGGCGATGATGCCCGGCGTACTGTTGGCTGGACTGTATATGATATACGTGGTGGGCCGGGTGGTGATCAGCCCTTCACTTGCACCCAAATTGCCCAAGGAGCAGACCGAAAACGTCACCTGGAGCGAGGTTTTTCTGCTGCTGGCCAAGGCATTCGTTCCGCTGGCGGTCCTGATCTTCTCGGTGCTGGGGGCCATCCTGTTCGGCCTGGCAACACCGAGCGAAGCTGCGGCGCTCGGTGCGCTGGGAGGCGTTGTGCTGGCCGCATCCTACCGGGCCCTGACCTGGGGACGTCTAAAGGAAGCAGTATTCCTGACGGCGCGCACCACCGCAATGGTCTGCTGGCTGTTCGTCGGATCATGGACCTTTTCCTCGGTGTTCTCCTACCTTGGCGGCGAGGGATTGATCAAGGAATTCGTGCTGAGCATGAACCTTAACACTGTTACCTTCCTGATGCTGTCCCAGCTTATCATCTTCCTGCTGGGCTGGCCGCTGGAATGGAGCGAGATCATCATCATCTTCGTGCCGATCTTCCTGCCGTTGCTGCCGCATTTCGACGTCGATCCGATGTTCTTCGGCATCCTGATTGCGTTGAACCTGCAAACCTCGTTTCTGACGCCGCCGATGGCGATGTCGGCCTATTACCTCAAAGGCGTGGCACCCAAACATATACAACTGGCGACCATCTTCCGGGGCTGCATGCCATTCCTGACCATGGTATTCGTAACCATGGCTGCTGTGTACATCTTCCCGCAACTGGTCTATTGGCTGCCGGACCTGCTCTACGGCAACTGATGGTTCGCGACTCGGGGATGACATGGAGAAATTGAACTGGCTGACGGCTAACCAGGCGGCCCAGGGCATCCGTGAAGGATTGTTCTCTTCCGAAGACTTGGTGCAGTCCTGCATAGATCAGATCCGGGCACGGGAACCTGATGTGCTGGCATGGGCCTTTTTCGATGCGGAGCATGCGCTTACCCAGGCGCGTCGTGCTGACGAATGGCGTGCCGCCGGAAATCCTCTTGGTCTCCTGCACGGCGTGCCGGTTGGCATCAAGGACATCATCGATACCGGCGACATGCCGACAGAGGATGGTACGCCCCTGCATTCGGGACGGAATCCCTGGCACGACGCCAAGGTAGTCGACTTGTTGCGTACCGCAGGCGCAGTCATCATGGGCAAGACGGTAACCACCGAACTGGCTGCCTTAGCTCCAGGCAAGACCCGCAACCCTCATAATCCCGAGCACACGCCCGGTGGCTCTTCGAGCGGCTCAGCTGCGGCAGTTGCCGCCGGCATGGTGCCGCTTGCTCTTGGTACGCAGACCAACGGCTCGCTGATCCGTCCCGCAGCATATTGCGGCGTGTTCGGTTTCAAGCCCAGCCGAGGTCTGATCTCTCGGCAGGGTATTCTGCGTCAGTCGGATCGCCTGGACCAGCCGGGGGGCTTTGCCCGCTGCATAGGGGATCTTGCCCTGCTGGGGGAGGTGTTATCGGCATACGACCCCGACGAACCCGGCATGTCGCCTCGTTCCAACGTCCCGATGCTGAGGGTATGCAATGAAGAATCACCAATGCCGCCCAAGCTGGCCCTGATCAAAACGCCGTGGTGGCCGCAGCTTGAAGCCGACACGCAGGAAGGTTTCGGGGAACTGGTCGAGCATTTGAGCAAGCATGTCGGCGAGTTCGTCCTGCCCGATTCAGCTGCAGCCGTGCTCGATTGGCACAAGATTGTCATGGAGGCGGACATGGCTGCCAACTACCAAACCGAATTCGAGCGGGGAGCCGACAAACTGTCCAACTCGCTGCGCGAACAGATCGAGCGCGGCCGCAACGTGAAAGCAGTCGACTATCTTCAAGCATTGGCGCGCATCCCGGTGGTGACCGAAGCGCTTGATGAGATTTTCGACCGTTATGACGCGATCCTGACGCCTGCTGTTGCCGGAGCCGCACCGCATGGCCTGGAGTCGACAGGAAACCCGATGTTCTGCACGCTGTGGACCTTCTGCGGCATGCCTACACTCAGCCTGCCGCTGCTGCAGGCCGGCACCGGCCTGCCGGTGGGCGTACAGCTGGTAGGACGTGTCGGTGACGATGCACGGCTGCTGCGCACCGCGCGTTGGCTGGTAGATGTAATCAAATAGCGAGCAATGAAAGCGAGGAAGATATGAAATTTAAAACGATTTCTGGCTTGATTGGCCTGGTGGCAGTGCTGGGCTTTCTTGCACCGCCGGTGTTCAAACTGCAAAAGATTGCCTTGGCCGTGGTGGTACTGGTCGGTGCGGGCATGGCCGTATACGAATTTATCGAGGGCCTGCGTAACAATGATGAGCGATAAATGAGCAACGTTGTTGGCAATACGCATTGTTCACAATCTAACCAAACCTCAATCCGTCGTCGGCAGACGTATGATGTACTGGCCAGATTTGTCGTCGCGCACAACAACGAGCAATTTGCGCTTTTGCGCATCCTCAACCAATTCCTTGAACGAGCGATAGCCATAGTAAGATTCAGCAAACCCGGGCTTGCGCCGTTGCATCGTGGTTTTTACCAGCGAACCCCATATCTTTTCATCGGAGCCGCGCTCAGAGATTAATGCTTCCACGGTCTCGACGATGAAATCGAGGGCTTCCTGGTGTTTGTCTTCGTCATTGTTTGCGCGCGCTGGTTTGGCCTTGCCAGTTGCTGTTTTCGCCGGCGCTCTTTTTACATTGCGTTTTTGCTTCGCCTCCTGGGCTCGTACCAAATCATCATAGTAGATGAACTCGTCGCAGCTCTTGATCAACAGATCTGAAGTGGAATTTTTCACACCAACCCCAATAACGTATTTGTTGTTCTCCCGCAGCTTGGACGCCAGCGGCGAAAAATCCGAGTCGCCGCTGATGATGACAAAAGTATCGACGTGAGCCTTGGTGTAGCAGAGGTCGAGCGCATCGACGACCATGCGGATGTCTGCGGAGTTCTTCCCTGATTGTCGCACGTGCGGGATTTCGATCAGCTCAAATGCAGCTTCATGCATGGCCGGTTTGAAATCATTGTAACGCGCCCAGTCGCAATAGGCTTTCTTGACGACGATGTTGCCTTTGAGCAACAAGCGTTCCAGTACCTTGTTGATATCGAAAAGCGCATATTTCGCATCGCGCACGCCGAGCGCGATGTTCTCGAAATCGCAGAACAATGCCATGTTGGTGATTTCAGTTTGTGCCGCCATCTATTCCCTTTTTGTTTTTTTATGCAGCTGCATCAGCATGTGCAGCCGGAACTATTCTCTGCTCAGATCACCTTGCCGGGATTCATCAGCCCGAGCGGGTCAAGAATCTGCTTAATGTTGCGCATCAACTCCAGTTCCAGCGGGTCCTTGAAGTCTCGGATCATATCTCGCTTGAGCTGCCCCAAACCGTGCTCGGCGCTGATGCTGCCATCGAGTTCACGTATCACCTGATATACCTGCTTGTTCACGGCGGCTTCATGGTGCGCAATGAATTCCCTGTTCTGATCGGGATTCGGCAAGGAGACGTTGTAATGGATGTTGCCATCGCCCATGTGCCCGAATGCCACGATGCGTACACCAGGAAATGCGTTTCGCAGTGCTATATCGGAACGCGCCAGGAAATCCGCGATGCGGTTGACCGGAACGGATACATCATGCTTGATGCTGATGCCCTCCCGCTTTTGCGCTTCGCTTATATTTTTGCGCAACTTCCACCATTTTTCCACGATGCCTGCATCGGTTGAAACCAAATGCTCCATCAATCCCGGCCCGAAACTCTGAAGCGCAGCACGCAATACTTCGTCAAGCCCGCCCGGCAGCACATCGCTCACCTGGATCAGCAGGTAATATCCGTATTTTCCGGCAAACGGTTCTGTAGTATCCGGGATGTGGCGGTATACCAGATCGAGACAGGTACGCGAAATGATTTCAAAGCTGCTCAGCCTGTCTCCGCAGTTTGCGCGCATATGCGCAAGCAAGCGAACAGCAACTTCCGCAGATTCGATTGCCACACAACCGGTTGCAGAGGATTGCAGCCGGGGGAACAACTTGAGCACGGCTGCGGTGATGATGCCCAGTGTGCCTTCCGCGCCTATGAACAGATGCTTCAGATCATAACCGGAATTATCCTTGCGCAGGCGGCGCAGCCCGTTCCAGATACGTCCGTCAGGAAGCACCACTTCGAGACCCAGAACAAGGTCGCGCGCATTACCGTAGCGCAATACGTTTATTCCGCCCGCATTGGTGGAAAGATTTCCTCCTATCTCGCAAATATTTTGTGTGGCCGTCAAGCCGAGCGGGAATAAGCGGTTACAATTCTCCGCCGCTTCGCGCACGTCGGCCAGTTTGCAGCCTGCCTCGACGGTCATCGAATAATTGGCGGCGTCAACCGAGCGTATTCGATTCATGCGTGACAGGTTCAACACGATTTGCCTACCCTGCGGCAACGGCACGCTCCCTCCGCAGAGACTGGTATTGCCTCCCTGCGGAACGATGGAGATACTTTCTGCAGCGCACAACCTGACCACGTCGGCAACCTGTTTGGACTCCGACGGAAGAACTACAGCCAATGCATTTCCAGAATAGCGTCCGCGCCAGTCTATGCTATAAGGCCCGGCCGCTTCACCGGTCAGCACTGCTGCAGCACCGACCAGGCTGGACAATGAAGTCATAAAGCCTGCTTGGTTCATCACTGCTCGCAGTTTGGTTCGGTCATAAACATGACGGTGCGAACTATCAGTAACCGGCGCCGGTATTTTTGTTGGGCAAGTCCACACCGCTGGAAATTAGCGTCAGGATCATGCGGGCAATGTTCTCTGTTGCAACGATCGTATGCCGGTTTCCCGAAATCCTCAGTTTCTCCCTGAGATCCTTCCTTACCGCCGATTCATGGGTCAGGTCAAAAAGAATATCCAGGCTGTCTCCCATCGCAACCAACTGGTCTATGCTGACGTTCCTTATTCCTCTTGCTTTGGCCAGTTCACGTCCGGGTGTTTCGGCATGCTCCACAACGGCTATGATTTCAACACCATTATTGGACTGCTCCAGCAATTCTGCCAGAAATGCCGAACCCACATCACCCAGACCTACGATTGCGATTGACTGTTTCTCCATGGCGTTACATCCTGACCAAACAAGCTGGAATTTGCTGGAAATTCCATGATAAAACAACGAACAGTTGAATTCCCGATGCTGTACAGCACCATAAAGAAAGCCGGCGTGGTTTTCAGGTATCAGCTTTTCAGTCTCGACCAAACCTGGAGTTTCACGTTGTAAAGAAGCACGGTCAATATTATCAAGTATCCGATGACATAATAGCCCAGCGATTTTCGTTCCGCTTCATGCGGGTCAGCAGCCCATGAAAGAAACGACACAATGTCGTGTGCCTGTTCAATTATTTCAACGCGTTTGACGGGGTCTGTCGCTGTGCTGATCTCGAGCGCATCCGGCATCCTGGTCAGTGGAAAAAAATGATTGCTGGTTTTTCCGTCCGGGGTAATGTAGTAGCCTGTCAGATAAGAATACACATAACTGGCCCCGCCTTCGCGCGCCCTGACTATCATGCTCAGGTCGGGTGGAACTTTCCCGAATGACGCCAAAGCTGCTTCGTCAGAAAGCAGGCTGGTCATAGCCGAATCCAGTGTCGAATCACCCCTCCAAGAAGCTATTCTCTCCTTGTCTATGCCAAAACTGGCCAGATCACGATAATGAACGTATTTCAGACTGTGGCACCCGTGACATGAATTCATGAAGGCATCTACACCGCGGTCCATTGCAATCACGCTGGTATCTACTTGGAAATCTTCAAGTTTTTCCTCAGCAGCGAATGCCTGAATTATGATGAAACCGCAAAGCAACAGCGAAGCAAAGAGCCTGTTCATCGATGTCTCCTTTTTCTCTTTTCCTCTTCTTCGCTCGCAATCAAGGTCTTTATCTTGGCTGGTAGCCCTCGCTTGAAAAGCCATTTGTCTTCCACTTTGGAAATCAACGGCAGCAGCAGGAACGAACCGAAATAGTAAACAGTTGCCACCTGTCCGATGGCGATCGTCTTATTGGTCGGCGGAACAAAACCGACATAGCCCAGCACAGCAATATCCAGCATGAACAAGAAGAACATGATCCGGTATACCGGCCGGTAGCGGCCGCCCCCGGGAATCCGCGACCGGTCCAGGAAAGGCATGAAAGCAAAGATCATCACGGATAGCGCCATAGCCGCCACGCCCCCGACCATGTTCGGCACCGAGCGCAAAATTGCATAAAACGGCAGGAAATACCATTCCGGCACGATATGATCCGGGGTTATCAGCGGGTTGGCCGGGACGTTGTTGGCCGGCTCCAGCACACTATGCGGAAAAAAGAATACAACTATGAAATATAAAATCAGAAATACTCCCAGTCCGAAAAAATCCTTGCTGGTGTAATAGGGATGCAACGGGATGTTGTCCTTGTCAGCCAGATCAATGCCGCTGGGATTGCTGCTCTTAACAGAGTGCAACGCAACAAGATGAATCACGACTGCGCCGATGATCAGGAAAGGGAACAGATAGTGCAGCGCGAAGAAACGCGTCAGTGTATCGTCACCCACAGCGTAATCGCCACGCAGCCATACCACCACCTGGTCACCGATGAACGGAGTGGCGCGGAACAGATTGGTGATCACGGTAGCACCCCAGAAGGACATTTGTCCCCAAGGCAACAGGTAACCCATGAAAGCGGTCGCCATCAACAACAGCAACAAAACCTGCCCGGTCCACCACATCAGCTCTCTGGGAGCGCGGTAAGAACCATAATAGAGGGTCCGTGCCATGTGAATGTAGATCACCAGAAAGAACGAGGATGCGCCAGTGGCGTGCATGTAGCGCAGCAACCAGCCGTAATTCACATCGCGCATCAGATGCTGGACGGAGTCGAACGCAATTGCGGCATCCGGTTTGTAATGGAAAGCCAGAAACAGGCCCGTGACTACTTGCAACATCAGCACGAACCCCGCCAGAAAGCCGAAATTCCACCAGTAGCCAAGATTGCGTGGCGTAGGATAATCGGTCAATTCATGTTTTATGAAACTGGTTAGCGGAAACCGTTGGTCTATCCATTCAATGATTCTGGTTGCCATGGTCTTCTCCTATACCTGGCCGATCATTATTTTATTTTCCGCAATGAAGCGGTAGGGAGGCACTTCCAGATTTGTTGGTGCGGGACCGCGAAGTATCCGACCGCTGTCGTCGTACTGGCTGCCATGGCAATGGCATATCCAGCCCGGACCTTCCTTGTTGGGAACACAACCCATGTGCGTACAGACTCCGATCACAACCAACCACTCGGGCTTCTTGACCCGCTCGCTATCCGGTTCAGGATCTTTTCCGCCGTTGGAAACGGCCATCGCCTTGATTTCTTCCTTGGTCCGATGAAGTATGAAGATCGGCTTTCCCTGCCAGGCAACTGTTTGCATTCCGCCTTCAGGGATAACCGACAAATCAACTTCTGTGTTCGCCTTGGCCAACAGTTCGGCACTCGGGTTCATGCTTGCGACAAATGGCACACTCGCCGCCACAACCCCCGCCCCGCCTACTACTGTTGTCACCTTGAGCAAAAAATCACGTCGTCCGTTATCATCCAACTCATCGTATTCAGCCATCGCCTTCTCCACAATCAAAACCCAAGAATATTACCATTTGCTAATGATTGGAGCATTCTACACTCAATAAAATTGTTCGTCACAAACCGCGGCCCGAGCATATCCATGCGTAACGAAATTTGAACGTTACGGCATGAATACGTTTCAAATTTTGATTTATGTCAACATCAAATCCGCGGTCATATGTACTTTGCACTCACTAATTAACTCAAG
>QJWF01000118.1 GCA_003235435.1 Nitrosomonadales bacterium | reverse complement strand
GCCATGCTGTGCCATGAAGCCGACACTGCAGCCGAAAGACAAAAGTGTCGCGGCGTCGAGGTATGTTTGTGGGATAAACCGTTTCCTGCGGTGCAACCCGCCGAGTTGGTGATTGAAACTTTTGCCTGCAAGTTGCCGCAAAATTACATAGATGCGATGGCGGCAATGCGGAAAAAACCGGTATGGCTCAATCTTGAATACCTGAGCGCTGAGGAATGGGTCGAAAGTCACCATAAACTGCCTTCGCCGCATCCGGCATTACCTTTGACCAAGTTCTTCTTTTTCCCGGGGTTTACCGGCAATACAGGCGGCTTGCTGCTGGAACATGATCTGTTGGCACGGCGTGACGAATTTCAGAAAAATGCGGCACAACAGGATGCATTCTGGAAATCAGTCGACATTGAACCACCGGCAGAAGGCACGTTGAAAATCTCGCTGTTTGCCTACGGGAATGCCGCTCTGAACGGTTTGTTCGATGTTTGGGCGTCCGGCGAACAACCGGTACTCTGCCTGGTGCCGGAAGGCAGCATTCTGCCCCATATCGGGAAGTATTTCGGCGATGCTGTCCCATGCGCCGGCAAGCACTATTCGCGCGGCAGGCTACTCTTGCGTGTGCTGCCATTCGTCGAGCAGGAGCGCTACGATGAACTTCTGTGGGCATGTGATGTCAATTTCGTCCGAGGGGAGGATTCCTGTGTGCGTGCGCAGTGGGCGGGGAAACCGTTCATCTGGCAGATTTATCGTCAAGATGATGCAGCGCACTTGAAAAAGCTTGAAGCTTTCCTCACTTTGTACTGCAAACAGCTTGGCGATTTTCCGAGCCAGGCTACTCGTGGTTTGTGGCATTCATGGAATATGGAAAGCGGGGCAGGGCGTGCATGGCCTGCATTTTTTTCTGCGCGCGGCGAACTTGAGCGCCACACGCTAAATTGGGCGAGACATTTGGCCGAAAATAATCTGGCGTTGAATCTGCTGGATTTTTCACGGGAAATCGGTAGAATGCGCGCCTCAGAAATTGAAGGGCAGTAATCATGAAAACAGCACAGGAACTACGCGCGGGTAACGTCATCATGGTCGGCAGCGATCCGATGGTGATATTAAAGGCGGAATACAGCCGATCCGGGCGAAACGGCTCGGTGGTCAAGATGAAGATGAAGAATCTGCTGACCGATTCCGCTAAGGAAAACGTGTACAGCGCCGATGACAAATTCGACCAGATCATCCTGGACCGCAAGGAATGCACCTACTCGTACTTCTCCGATCCGATGTACGTGTTCATGGATGGCGATTACAACCAGTACGAGATCGAATCCGAAAGCATGGGCGATGCGATCAACTACATCGAAGACGGCATGCCGTGCGAGGTGGTGTTCTACAATGAAAAGGCGATTTCCGTCGAATTGCCAAACACCATCGTGCGCGAAGTCGTTTATACTGAGCCTGCAGTACGCGGCGACACTTCCGGCAAAGTGATGAAGCCGGCCAAGATCAACACCGGTTTCGAGCTGCCCGTCGCTGCGTTCATCGAGATCGGCGACAAGATCGAGATCGACACGCGCACCAACGAATTCAAGAAACGAGCTTAACATTTGAACGTCAGATTGTCATAAGGCCAACCCCGGGGTTGGCCTTTTTGTTTGCCTGCATGACGCAAATTTCAGGTGTGCCGATATCGAACTCGCGTTTATACTGTGCGCACAAAGGGGAAATCCCGTGATATCCGACCGGTAATATTCCGATTCCAAAAGCTTTTGAACAGCTCAATGACCAAATCTGTCAGCGCCGATGACCTGAATCACTCGCATCAGTTCGACGAGGGAAACCCGCTCGCCGAAAAGAGCACAATGCGCGTGGCTACGCTTACCGCAACGATGATGGTGGTTGAGATCGCCGGAGGCTGGTATTACAACTCGATGGCATTGCTGGCCGATGGCTGGCATATGAGTTCACACACGGTCGCGATGGGCCTGTCAGTGCTGGCCTACGTAAGTGCCAGGAAATATGCCCACGACCCGCGCTTTTCCTTCGGTACCTGGAAGATCGAGGTACTGGGAGGGTATACCAGCGCGGTGTTTTTGGTGATGGTGGCCGGGCTGATGGTCTACCAATCTATCGAAAGATTGATAGTCCCGAGCGCAATCCACTATAACCAGGCCATTGCGATCGCGATGGTCGGCCTGCTTGTCAACCTTGTGTCGGCCTGGCTTCTCAAGGATGGCCACCACCACGATCACGGGCATGACCCTCATGGTCATCATGGCCATCATCACGGCCATCACGACCTTAACCTGCGATCGGCCTACCTTCACGTGCTTGCCGATGCAGCGACATCCGTACTGGCCATCATTGCCCTGTTTGGTGGAAAACTGTGGGGGGCGGCATGGCTGGATCCGGTAATGGGCCTGGTCGGCGCTGCACTGGTTGCTGTATGGGCCTATGGTTTGCTGCGCGATACCAGCCGTGTGCTGCTGGACGCGGAGATGAATGCGCCTGTGGTGTCCGAGATACTCGAAGTCATTGCCGAATCTCCGGTCAGGGCGCAAATCTGCGATTTGCACGTTTGGCGCGTGGGGAAGGGCAAATATGCCTGTATTCTCAGCCTTGCGACGCTTGACGATGTGACGCCGGAATATTTCAAGGAACAGTTAAGTATCCACGAGGAACTTGTGCATATTTCGGTGGAGATAAACCGGGTCGGTGAACTTGGAGGTACAGCACGGCAGTTCCAAATTTACGCTTAGCACGGACCTGCGCAATTATCCTGATCAGCGGCGCTTTCTTTGCGCCAGCAGCATCTCGGACTTTTCCACGATACCGCCGCGCTTCAGCATCGAGAGATGTTTTTCCTCGCTCAGCCTGGTTATCTGTGTCAGGTAAGCGATATTCTTTTCGATCGATTTCAGATAGAAATTTTCTTCGACGCCGAAGATTTCCTTGAAGTGGGAGGACAGTTTTTTATTGATTCCGCCAAGGTCAACTTCCAGTTTCAAGCGGATCCTGTCGTAGAAAGCCTGAGTTCTGGACAGCATGTCGTGGATGCTCTCATAGTTTCCGAAATTCGCTTCCTCGAATTCAAGGTACAGAAACAGCAGTTTTTCAAGGTAAGTGCGGTCGGCCATCTGTCCGGTCAAGTCGGCGCTGCTGACGATCTGCCCGAGCAGGCGGATGCGCTCGTCGGGAAAATCGATTGCCGGAACGATTTCCGCGGGGTCGGTGCAGCGGATGACGAACTTTAGCGAGTCAGCGAGTTCCTGCGGATAGCCGTGATCGGTGATATAGCGCTGCATGAATTTTATGCCGCGGCCGACATGGGACAAGGTGAGCTGCGCTCCGGTACCCGTCTCCCAGCCAATACGTTGCGCATAGCCGATATCGTGCAGCAGCGCGGCCATCATGATCATGGTCAATTCCATGTCGGTCAGCCTGGTACCGGAAAGATGGACACCATGAACCA
>QJWF01000010.1 GCA_003235435.1 Nitrosomonadales bacterium | reverse complement strand
ACCCCAAGTTCAGGGAAATTCTTTTTCAGCGCAGCCACTACGCGCGGTACAAGGCCGTCAGGATTATAGGCTTCTCCTGCGTCCAGGCTCTTCAGTGGTGAATCGATCACCGGGAATATCGCCATCACCGGCAAACCAAGCTTGACGCACTGCTCTGCATCCTTGAGCAACAGGTCCAAAGTCTTGCGCTGCACCCCCGGCATGGACTTGACATCTTTGACTTCGTTGCTGCCTTCTAGCACAAATACCGGATAGATAAAGTCTGACGGTGTGAGCGTACACTCTCGCATTAAGTCCCTAGAAAAGGCATCATGGCGCATACGGCGCATTCTGATATTTGGGTATTGTCCTAGCGTTTGCATATTTTTCCCTAAAATTTAACTTTTTTCGGAACTATGTTAGAAATTGCTTATCTGATGCTTTGAATGATGCGAGTCATTCCACGTTTCTCCTCCCTGAGCGTGTGTCTTAACTCTGTTAAGACTTTGCCCCCGGCCTTCCCCTTTTGGTCGGGGGCATTTTTTTGTTCATTGGGATTTCCCATTATCGTGATGATTCGCCAGCCAGCCTGCTATAACCCCCTCCGCTTCTTCAATGCCCAGTTTCCTCAAGCTGGAAAACAACTGCACGGAACATAGCGGAAAATGCTCTGCGAGGTAGGATTTTACTCGATTCAGGGAATTTGTGGCTTGCTGCCTGCTGAGTTTGTCTGACTTGGTGAGCAGGATATGCACCGGTTTACCGGTGGGTGCAAACCAGTCAAGCATGTTCTCATCAAGTTTGGTCAGCGGATGGCGGGCATCCATGATAACCACCAAACCGCATAATTCGTCACGTGACTGCAAATATTCACTGAGCAAGCCTTCCCAATGACGCTTACTTTCCGGGGGGACCCTGGCATAACCATAACCCGGTAGATCAACCAAGAAGTCTTGGTTACCCAGCGAAAAATAGTTCAGGTGCTGGGTACGCCCTGGAATTTTGCTGGTATAGGCCAGACGCGTGTGGTTGGCAAGAGTATTTATCGCACTCGACTTGCCGGCATTTGAACGTCCCACGAAAGCAACTTCTTTGCCACCATGCTTAGGTAAATCTTTTAAATGATTAACGGTGGTGTAGAACGACGCCTGGGAAAAAAGCCCCATTACTTCCAGGATGAAAAAATCTTGTCCGCAGCCGAAACCGTCGTTTCAATGTCTGCATCGGTATGTGCAAAAGAAACGAAACCTGCTTCAAACGCCGATGGAGCAAGATATACTCCCTTGTCCAGCATCGCATGGAAAAATCGATTAAACGCTTCTTTGTCACAAGCCATCACTTCTGCATAGCTGGTCGGCAAAGACTTGCTGAAATACAGGCCGAACATGCCACCTACGGATTGGGCACAAAATGAAATCCCATGTTTTTTAGCGCTAGCAGTCAATCCTTCTGTCAGTTGCTGGGCGAGCTTGGACAGGCGATCGTAAAATCCTTCAGTCTGGACCAGCTTCAAAGTGGCCAGTCCGGCTGCTACTGCAACCGGGTTCCCGGAAAGCGTACCTGCCTGATACACCGCACCAAGCGGAGCCAAGCATTGCATGATGTCGCGACGACCTCCAAAAGCCGCAGCCGGCAATCCGCCTCCCATCACTTTGCCCAATGTCAACAGGTCAGGCTTGATGCCATAATGGCCTTGTGCACCTTTCAGGCTGACGCGAAAACCTGTCATAACTTCATCAAGAATCAGTACCGCGCCGCATTCGGTGCACAGCTTGCGCAATGCTTGCAAAAATTCCGGCTTGGGGGTGACCAGATTCATGTTGCCGGCGACCGGCTCGACGATCACAGCCGCAACTTCCTTACCCATCTCGGCAAATGCACGCTCAAGACCCGGCGTATCGTTGTAATCCAGTACGGTGGTTAGTGCAGCGATCTCGGCGGGAACACCTGACGAACTCGGCTGGCCGAAGGTCAATGCACCAGAACCGGCCTTGACCAGCAAACCGTCAGAATGCCCATGGTAACAACCCTCAAATTTGATGATGCGACTACGGCCGGTAAAACCCCGTGCCAGGCGGATCGCCGACATCGTGGCCTCTGTACCGGAGCTTACCAGGCGCACCATCTCCAGACTGGGCAACAACTTGCACAGCAGCTCTGCCATTTCCAGTTCGGCTGCAGTCGGTGCACCGAAACCGAGTCCCTGTGCTGCGGCATCCTGCACCGCCCTGACCACTTCGGGATGGCAGTGGCCGACTATCATCGGACCCCACGAGCCGACATAATCAGTATATTGCTTGCCATCCGCGTCCCATACGTAGGCACCCTGCCCACGCCGGAAAAACAAAGGCGTACCGCCGACTGAACGAAACGCACGCACCGGAGAATTCACTCCACCAGGAATAACCTTCTGTGAAGCATCGAATAGCTGTTGATTATGCGAAGTCATGTTGATTCTTTCTAATTTAATATTATGGTTATCGAAATAATTTTTATGAATAGTTCAAATTTGCAAACTTGCGTGCTGTACCCTGAATGTCCTTGGCACCGAACAGATCAGAAATTACTGCGAGCGCATCAGCGCCTGCCTCAAGCAACTGAGGCCCATTGTTCACGGTAATACCGCCGATTGCCACCAAGGGCACGGCAATTTCTCTGTAAGCATGCCGTAACAGTCCGGGTGTGGCTACAACCGCATCCGGCTTTACAGTGGAGCTGAAAAAGCTGCCAAAAGCCACATAATCAGCGCCCATACCCACTGCTTCGTGCGCCAGCGCCAAGCGATTATAGCAAGACACGCCGATGAGTTTGCCGCTGCCAAGCACTTCCCGCACACCAGTAACGCTTCCATCTGAGCCTCCCAGATGTACTCCATCTGCGCCAATTAAACGAGCCAACAACACGTCGTCATTGATGATCAGCGGAACATCAAATTCGCAAGCCAGTTCTCGCAAAGCACCGGCCTGCTCCAGGCGCATCTCAGAGTCTGCGGTTTTGTTGCGATATTGCAACACCCGCGCACCGCCAAGCAAAGCCAGCTTCACTTTGCTTAACAACTCCACGGTATCCTGCTCATCGGGAGTAATCGCATACAATCCACTAATTCGGCCGTTCTGGTTGAGTTTCATCCTCTTCACCGCGTGCCCAAAACAACCTGTCCGGGATGTGCTGTCCCATGCCGGGACGGAATCCCGAGCGCAAGGTTTGCCAGGTATATTCCTGCGCTTCCTTTACCGCTTCCTGAATATCAACATTTTGTGCTAACAATGACGCGATCGCGGCTGCCAAGGTGCAGCCGGAACCGTGATAAATCCCCGGCAGACGTCCCCAACTGTCGCTTCGCAGAACCCCACGCTCTGCATATAGAGTGTTGATCACCTTTGGTGTCTGCTCATGTGTGCCGGTGATCAACACATATTCGCAACCCATGCGCAAGATACGCTTGGCACACTCATCCAAAGTCGGATCGTCCTCCTCGTTGTCTTCATCG
>QJWF01000172.1 GCA_003235435.1 Nitrosomonadales bacterium | reverse complement strand
TATGGGCGCGGCATTCGGCACGGGTTCGGCGGGAAGCCTGTTCGGTTCGAGCGGATCAGCGAATTTTCTCAGTCGCAGCACGGCGATCGCCGCGACGATGTTCTTTCTTACCAGCCTGTTGCTGACTTACATCTACTCTCATCCGGCACAGAAACAGGGCGTTATGGATAGGGTCAACCCGGCAGCCGCTCAATCGGCTCCGGCTCCTGTCAATGCTGCAGGTGAATCGAAATCCAAGGATATTCCAAAGTAGATTTCGCCGGGGTATATAGCAGAAAATTGCCGATGTGGTGAAATTGGTAGACACGCTATCTTGAGGGGGTAGTGGCGCAAGCCGTAGCAGTTCGAGTCTGCTCATCGGCACCAACGACTGGGCTGACACGCAGTGTCGGCTGGACAAAACGAATATAAAGTGATTCTGGGCTGGCTCAAGAATCACAGGGCGGGCAAGGGGGGAAACTCAATGTTGGAAAATTATTTTCCTGTGCTGTTGTTTATCTGTGTCGGCATCGCGATGGGGGTGATGCCTGTGATGCTGGGCAAGCTGGCGTCCCCATCCCATCCAGACAGCAAAAAATTATCCCCTTACGAATGCGGTTTCGAGGCCTTCGAGGATGCGCGCATGAAATTCGATGTGCGCTATTACCTCGTTGCAATCCTGTTCATCCTGTTCGATCTTGAAATCGCATTTCTCTTCCCGTGGGCGATAGTGCTCAAGGAAATCGGCACATTCGGTTTTGTATCCATGATGATTTTCCTGGCCATCCTGGTTGTTGGGTTTATCTACGAATGGATGAAAGGGGCGCTGGAATGGGAGTAGCGACACGAGCAGTGAGCAGGGGCCCCGCGCAGCGGGGATGCGAGCGTCCGCGAGTGGAACATGTCGCCGACAACGCACGCATGGAGATTCTCCAATGCCCTGAGGAGGCGACAGCATGAGCATCGAAGGCGTTCTGGAAAAAGGTGTTGTCACCACGACCCTTGATACCATCATCAATTACACCCGCACCGGCTCGTTGTGGCCGATGACTTTCGGCCTTGCATGCTGTGCGGTGGAAATGATGCATGCCGGAGCGGCGCGATACGACCTTGACCGGTTCGGAATCGTATTTCGCCCGAGTCCGCGTCAATCCGATGTGATGATCGTGGCCGGGACGCTGTGCAACAAGATGGCACCGGCTTTGCGAAAGGTTTATGACCAGATGGCCGAGCCGCGCTGGGTGATTTCGATGGGGTCGTGCGCGAACGGCGGCGGTTATTATCACTACTCCTATTCGGTGGTGCGCGGCTGCGATCGGATTGTACCGGTGGACGTATATGTGCCCGGCTGCCCGCCAACCGCAGAAGCCTTGCTGTATGGCATCATTCAACTGCAAAACAAGATTAAACGGACAAATACTATTGCGCGCTAGGGTAAATTATGGCTGCTGATTTGAGTACCCTGCGTACTGATCTGACAAAGTTGTTGGGAGACAAACTGACCGGCATGGAGGAAAAGCTCGGCGAACTGACCGTAGTGGTCAGGACCGATGCCATGCAGGAGGTGCTGACACGCCTGCGCGATTCAGCAGAATTCCGTTTCGAGCTGATGATGGATCTGTGCGGTGTCGATTACTCCACATACGGAAGCGACATCTCCGAAGGCGGAGCTTATTTCAGTTCCGGTGACGAGCCGGATTCCATTGGTATCCATCCTTGCCGTTTCGCGGTGGTCTATCACTTGCTTTCGGTAACACATAACCGGCGTTTGCGGGTTCGAGTCTATGCCCTGGATGACGATTTTCCGTTATTGCCCTCTGTTATAGATATCTGGCCTTCCGCCAACTGGTACGAGCGCGAAGCTTTTGATCTTTACGGCATCGTGTTCACCGGACATCCGGATCTGCGTCGTATCCTCACCGACTACGGTTTTGTCGGCAACCCGTTCCGCAAGGATTTTCCGCTGTCAGGTAATGTGGAAATGCGCTACGACCCGGAGCAGCAGAGGGTCGTTTACCAGCCTGTTTCGATCGAGCCGCGCGAAGTCACACCGCGCATCGTGCGTGAAGAAAACTACGCCACTAATTCGGAGCGCAAGTAATGGCGAAAATGCATTGTGAACGAGAGTTGGATCTCGTGCGGGGTAAACAGAATTATGGCTGAGATTAAAAACTACACCATGAATTTTGGACCGCAACATCCGGCTGCCCACGGTGTGTTGAGGCTTGTGCTGGAACTTGACGGTGAAGTGATAGAGCGCGCCGATCCTCATATTGGCTTGTTGCATCGTGCCACAGAGAAACTCGCCGAGCACAAGACTTTTCTCCAGTCTGTTCCGTATATGGACCGGCTTGATTATGTCTCGATGATGTGCAATGAACATGCATATGTGATGGCGATCGAAAAACTGGCCGGCATAGACGTCCCGCTGCGCGCCCAGTACATCCGGGTGATGTTCGACGAGGTCACCCGTATCTTGAATCACCTGCTGTGGCTGGGTGCTCACGGCATCGATCTAGGCGCGATGACGATGTTCCTGTATTGCTTCCGCGAGCGCGAGGATCTGATGGACGCTTACGAGGCAGCTTCCGGCGCGCGCTTGCATGCATCCTACTATCGTCCTGGCGGCGTGTATCGCGATCTGCCCGACAGGATGCCGCAATATCAGGCGTCAAAGATCCACAATGCCTCGGCTGTGAAGAAGCTGAACGAGAACCGCCAGGGTTCGCTGCTGGATTTCCTGGAGGATTTCACCAGCCGATTCCCGGCTTGCGTGGACGAATACGAGACACTGCTGACCGATAACCGTATCTGGAAGCAGCGCACAGTCGGCATCGGGGTTGTCACGCCGGAACGCGCTTTGGCGCTGGGTCTCAGCGGCCCGATGCTGCGCGGTTCCGGCATCGAGTGGGATCTGCGCAAGAAGCAACCTTATGAAGTATATGACCGTATCAATTTTGACATACCGGTGGGCGTGAAAGGCGACTCGTACGATCGTTATCTGGTTCGGGTCGAGGAAATGCGCCAATCCAACCGCATCATCCGCCAATGCATCGCCTGGCTGCGCGACAATCCCGGCCCGGTAATGTCGCAGAACCACAAGTTTTCCCCGCCGGCGCGAGAGTCCATGAAAGAAAACATGGAGGAACTGATCCATCATTTCAAGCTGTTTACCGAAGGGATGCACGTGCCTGCCGGCGAAGTCTATTCTGCCGTCGAGCATCCCAAAGGAGAATTCGGCATATACCTGATCTCGGATGGTGCAAACAAGCCTTACCGGATGAAGATCCGCGCGCCGGGCTTTGCTCACTTGGCTGCACTGGATGAAATGTCGCGCGGCCACATGATCGCCGACGTGGTTACCATCATCGGCACACAGGATATCGTATTCGGCGAGGTTGATCGTTAATGCTTTCTGAACAAATACAATCAAAAATCAACCGTGAGCTGAAGAAATATCCGGCTGATCAGAAGCAATCTGCTGTGATGGCCGCATTGCGTTTCGTGCAGGATGAAAAGGGATGGATCGCCGCCGAAGACATGTCGGATATCGCTTCCTATCTGGGTATGGCTCAGATCGCGGTATATGAAGTGGCCAGCTTCTATCATATGTACAATCTCAAACCGATGGGCAAGCACACAATCACCGTGTGTACCAATCTTTCCTGCACATTGTGCGGTGCCGGGGATACGGTTGCATATCTGGGTTCCAAGCTGGGGATCGGTTTAGGCGAGGTGACCAGCGACGGGAAAATCGGATTGCGCGAAGGTGAATGCATGGGGGCGTGCATCGATGCGCCGCTGTTTACCATCGACAACAAAAAACTTTGCGGACGCTTGACCCCGGAAAAGATCGATCAAATTCTTGCGGATCTGGATAAATCATGAGCGGACCGGTCATCTTTACTACAGCAGGTTTGGAACAGCCCTGGACGCTGGAAAATTATCTAAAGGTTGGCGGCTATAAGGCCTTGCGCAAAGTGCTGACCGAAAAGATGTCGACCGACGAGATCATTGCTGAGGTCAAGGCTTCGGCATTGCGCGGGAGAGGCGGTGCGGGCTTTCCGACCGGGCTTAAGTGGAGCTTCATGCCGAAGAATTATGCCGGAGAAAAATACATCGTCTGCAATTCCGACGAGGGCGAGCCGGGCACGTGCAAGGACTGGGACATCCTGCGTTATAACCCGCATCTGCTGATCGAAGGCATGGCCATCGGCGCATACGCGATGGGTGTGAAGACCGGCTATAACTATGTCCACGGCGAGATTTTCGAGGCTTATGAACGTATGGAGGAAGCCTGCGAAGCGGCGCGTGCCGCAGGCTATCTCGGCGACAACATCATGGGCACTGATTTCTGCTTTGACTTGCACAATCACCTGGGATATGGCGCGTACATCTGCGGTGAAGAGACCGCCTTGCTTGAATCCATCGAGGGCAAGAAGGGGCAACCCCGGTACAAGCCGCCATTCCCCGCGAGCTTCGGCCTGTACGGGAAACCGACCACGATCAACAACACCGAAACTTTCGCCAGCATTCCTTACATCATCAACAACAGCGGACAGAAATTTCTGGAATTGGGCAAACCCAACAACGGCGGCACCAAGCTGTTTTCCGTATCCGGACATGTGAACAATCCGGGCAATTTTGAAGTGCCGATGGGCACGCCGTTCAGGAAACTGCTCGAAATGGCCGGCGGCATGCGCGGCGGGCGCAAACTCAAAGCATGTATTCCGGGCGGTTCGTCGATGCCGGTTCTACCCGGCGAGATCATGATGGATCTGGACATGGATTACGATTCCATATCCAAGGCCGGATCAATGCTCGGAACCGGCGCGGTAATCGTCATGGACGATACTACCTGCATGGTGCGCGCGCTGGAAAGATTGTCATATTTCTATTATGAGGAGTCATGCGGCCAGTGTACGCCCTGCCGCGAAGGAACCGGCTGGTTATATCGCATCGTGCATCGCATAGAGCACGGACAGGGACGCAAGGAAGATATGGACTTGCTGCTGAGTGTCGGCGAGAACATTGCCGGAAGGACCATTTGCGCATTGGGTGAGGCGGCGGTATGGCCGGTACAGGGCATGCTCAGGCATTTCCGCGACGAATTCGAATATCACATCGAGCACAAGAAGTGCTTGGTTTAAAACGAGTCGGGTGATTAATGATCAACATTGAAATTGACGGCAATCCAGTAGAGACCGAGCGCGGCTCCACAGTGATGGATGCTGCTCACAAGGCGGGTGTGTATATCCCGCATTTCTGCTACCACAAGAAATTGTCCATAGCGGCCAATTGCCGGATGTGCCTGGTCGAGGTTGAAAAGGCGCCCAAACCGTTGCCGGCCTGCGCCACCCCTGTCGCGGAAGGCATGAAAGTTCGCACGCACTCCGAGATGGCGGTCAAGGCGCAACGAGGCGTGATGGAATTCCTGCTGATCAACCACCCTCTCGACTGCCCGATTTGCGACCAGGGCGGCGAATGCCAGCTTCAGGATCTTGCAGTGGGCTATGGTGGCGGTGCTTCGCGATATCAGGAACCCAAACGCAGCGTGATGCACAAGGATATCGGGCCGCTGGTGTCTACCGAAGAGATGAACCGGTGCATCCATTGCACGCGCTGCGTGAGGTTCGGCCAGGAGATCGCCGGTGTGATGGAATTGGGCATGGCTTACCGCGGCGAGCACTCAGAGATTATGAGCTTCGTGAACTCCACGGTGGACTCGGAATTGTCCGGCAACATGATCGATCTGTGTCCGGTCGGCGCTTTGACCAGCAAGCCATACCGCTATACCGCTCGCAACTGGGAGTTGTCTCGGCGCAAGTCGGTCAGCCCGCACGATGGGTTGGGTTCCAACCTGGCAGTGCAGGTGAGGGACAACAAGGTGTTGCGTGTGGTGCCGATTGAGAACGAAGCAATCAACGAATGCTGGATTTCCGACAAGGACAGATTCAGCTATGAAGGACTCAACGTACCGGAACGCTTGACCAAGCCGATGCTCAAGCAGGACGGGAAGTGGATCGAAGTCGATTGGCAAACTGCGCTGGAATATGTAGCCAATGGTTTGCGCCAGATTGCAGGTGCCGGTGCCGACCAGATCGCTGCACTGGCGACGCCGCATTGCACGCTGGAAGAACTTTATTTGTTGCAGAAGCTGCTGCGCGGCATCGGTTCCAACAATATCGATTTCCGGTTGCGCCAGTCCGATTTCAGTGCCGATGGAAAGCAGTCCGGCGTGCCGTGGCTGGGCATGCCGGTCGCCGAGATCAACTCGCGCGATCGATTCCTGATAGTTGGCAGTTTTCTCCGCAAGGATCATCCTCTGCTGGCGCAGCGCGTGCGCCAGGCGGTCAAGGGCGGCGCACAGGCCAGCATCGTGCATTCCAGTGATGATGACTTGCTGATGCCGGTGGCCAGCAAATCCATCGTGGCTCCGGACGAAATGGTGAAGATGCTGGCGCAAATCCTCAAGGCACTGGTTGCAGAAAAATCTGCCGTACCTTCCCCCGAGGTTCAGAAATCCATCGATACTGTGCAGCCTTCTGAGCAAGCACGAGCCATTGCTAACAGCCTGGCCGGCGGCGAACGTTCTGCAGTTCTACTGGGAAACTTCGCCCAACAGCATCCGCAGGCAAGCCAGATTGCCCTGTTGTCAGGACAGATCGCCGCTCTATGCGGGGCAAAATTCGGCTTCCTCGGAGAAGCGGCAAACAGCGTCGGGGGTTATCTTGCCGGAGCCGTGCCGTTTGCCGGTGGTGCCACCGGCATGAATGCAGCCCAGATGGTGGCTGCCCCGCGCAAGGCCTATATCCTGCTGAATGTCGAGCCGGAACTGGATATGCACGATCCACAACAGGCGATGGCTGCGATCAGCAGCGCCGATATGGTGGTGGCATTATCCTCCTTCAAAAACCGCGCGAGCGATTACGCCGATGTGCTGTTACCGATCGCGCCATATACCGAGACTTCAGGCACTTTCGTCAACACTGAAGGGCGCGTGCAAAGTTTCAGGGGAGCTGTCAAACCGCTCGGTGAAACACGACCGGCATGGAAAGTGCTGCGTGTGCTGGGCAATCTGCTGAACCTTCACGGTTTCGAATTTGACAGCAGCGAGGCGGTACGCGACGAATCATTGACCGGGCTCAAACTTGCCGACAAGCTGGACAATCGCATTGTTGGTGTCGCATTGCAAGATGCTTCGGTTGGCAACAGCCGGGGTTTGCAGCGTGTCAGCGATGTGCCGATTTATTCCTCCGATGCGCTGGTCCGTCGTGCGGCCTCGCTGCAAAGTACCCGCGATGCGGCAGATCCCGCCGCTCAGCTGCATAGCAGCGAGCTGAACAGGATCGGAGCGAAATCAGGTGATGTTGTCATCGTGCGCCAAGGCAACGCTACCGCGCGTCTGGTTGCACTGGCGAATGATTCCTTGCCGCCGGGTACCGTGCGTGTTGCCGCGGGACATCCAGTTACTGCGCAACTGGGTGCGATGTTTGGAACGGTCGCCGTGGAACTGTTTGCCGGGGGTAATGCATGATGGAATTTCTGCAACCTCTGCTGGATGCAGGACAACAACTGCTCGGACCGGCCTGGCTGCCTGTCTGGACGCTGGTCAAGATCATGCTCATCATTGCGCCGGTCATGGGCGGCGTGGCCTATCTGACGCTGGCCGAGCGCAAGGTTATCGGATTCATGCAGATCCGCATCGGCCCGAATCGCGTCGGATATTTCGGCTTGCTGCAACCGATCGCCGACGGTGTGAAATTGCTATTCAAGGAAATCATCATACCGGCCGGTTCAAGCAAATTCCTGTTTGTGCTGGCACCCATCATGGCACTGGCACCATCGCTGGCTGCATGGGCTGTGGTTCCGTTCAACGACGGGGTGGTGCTGGCCGATCTCAACGCGGGTCTGTTATACATCCTCGCGATGACCTCTCTGGGCGTTTATGGAGTCATCATCGCCGGTTGGGCTTCAAACTCCAAGTACGCATTTCTCGGTGCAGTTCGTTCTGCGGCACAGATTGTGTCCTACGAGATCGCGATGGGCTTTGCGCTGGTATGCGTTCTGATGGTTTCGCAAAGCATGAATCTCGGCGATATCGTGCTCGGTCAGCAGGGCGGGCTGGGGATACTGAACTGGTATCTTTTTCCGTTGTTCCCGATGTTCCTGGTGTACCTGATCTCCGGCGTGGCTGAAACCAACCGTGCACCGTTCGACATGGCGGAAGGGGAATCAGAGATCGTTGCTGGATTCCATGTCGAGTATTCCGGCATGGCATTCGCACTGTTCTTTCTGGCCGAGTATGCCAACATGATCCTGATCGCTTTCCTGACCTCGGTCATGTTCCTGGGGGGCTGGTTGTCGCCGGTCCCGTTTCTTCCCGACAGCTTTATCTGGCTGCTAGCCAAGGTCTCGTTCATATTGCTGTTGTTCCTGTGGTTCCGTGCGACCTTCCCGCGTTATCGCTACGATCAACTCATGCGCCTAGGCTGGAAAGTGTTCATTCCGCTGACCATCATCTGGGTGGTAGTGATCGCCATATGGATGCAGACCGCGCTCTGGGTGTGGTAAGCAGAGGAGATGAATATGGAAACGATCAAAAATTTTTTCAAGACATTTCTGCTGTTTGAATTGGTCAAGGGCATGGCATTGACAGGCAGGTACTTTTTTGCGCGCAAGATCACCGTCCAGTTCCCTGAAGAGAAGACCCCGCAAAGTCATCGGTTCCGCGGCCTGCACGCGCAGCGCCGCTATGCTAACGGTGAAGAACGCTGCATCGGCTGCAAATTGTGCGAGGCGGTATGCCCGGCACTGGCGATCAAGATCGAGGTGGCCGAGCGAGAGGACGGCACGCGCCGTACCACACGTTACGACATAGACCTGACCAAGTGCATCTTCTGCGGATTTTGCGAAGAATCCTGTCCTGTGGACGCGATCGTCGAGACACGCATATTCGAATATCACGGTGAGAAACGCGGCGACCTGTATTACACGAAGCCGATGCTGCTGGCGGTGGGCGACAAATATGAAGCGCAGATTGCCAAAGACCGAGAGGCGGATGCCAAGTACAGATAAGCGGGGCTGAGAGCAATTTATGGATTTTATTACCGACAACTTTGAAACAATCGTGTTCTACTCGTTCGCGGCGTTGGTGCTGTTCGCTGCTGTGCGCGTGATCACCGCGCGCAACCCTGTGCACGCGGTGTTGTTTCTAGTGATGGCGTTCATCAGCAGCTCGGGTATCTGGCTGTTGCTCGAAGCCGAATTCCTTGCCATCACGCTGGTGCTTGTGTATGTCGGCGCGGTGATGGTCCTGTTCCTGTTCGTGGTGATGATGCTGGATATAAATTTGGTGCGCCTGCGCGAGGGTTTCTGGCGCTGGCTTCCCTTTGGTGCAGCCCTTGCAGGCCTGATGGCTTTCGAGATGATCTGGGTGCTGGGTTCAAAGGAAACTGCCGGGGAGTTGGCCGGTATCAGGCATATGCCAGATTACAGTAATACCAAAGAACTGGGCCGGCTCATCTATACGGATTATGTCTATCCGTTCGAGATAGCCGCCGTGATCCTGCTGGTGGCAATGGTGGCTGCGATCGCATTGACGCTGCGCCGGCGCAAGGATGCCAAGTCTCAGGCGGTTTCCGAGCAGGTCTCTGTCAGGAAGGCTGATCGCTTGCGTATCATATCCATGCAGTCCGAGAAACATATCGCCGGGCACGCGACCGAAAGCAAAGAATGAAACTAACAAGGGAGACGGCAGCGTGTTGACACTATCGCATTATCTCGTTCTGAGTGCCCTGCTGTTCGCCATCAGTGTGGTCGGCATCTTTTTGAACCGCAAGAATCTTATCGTGCTGCTCATGGCGATCGAAATGATGCTGCTTGCGGTGAACACCAATTTCGTGGCTTTCTCGCACTTTCTGAACGACACCGCGGGACAAGTCTTCGTGTTCTTTATCCTGACCGTTGCTGCCGCCGAAGCCGCGATAGGACTGGCGATACTGGTGGTGCTGTTCAGGAACCTGAGCACAATCAATGTCGACGATCTCGACAGCCTGAAAGGTTGATGAACATGATGAGCCTCTATCTGCTCGTACCCCTGGCTCCGCTGGTTGGAGCGATCATTGCCGGCCTGTTCGGCAAAGCGCTGGGGCGAGTCTGGTCGCATCGAATAACCATTGCGCTGGTTGCGGTCTCGTTCTTTGCATCACTGGCGATCTTCCAGGACGTGCTGGAGGGAAATCTGTTCAACGGCCCTGTGTATACCTGGCTGATCTCGGGAGATACCAGTTTCCAGGTCGGTTTCCTGATCGACAGGCTCACTGTGACGATGATGCTGGTGGTTACATTTGTGTCGCTGATGGTGCATATCTATACCATAGGATATATGGAAGAAGACCCCGGCTATCAGCGCTTCTTCAGTTACATATCCCTGTTCACTTTTTCGATGTTGATGCTGGTGATGGCCAACAACTTCATGCAGCTGTTCTTCGGCTGGGAAGCGGTAGGACTGGTTTCCTATCTGCTGATCGGTTTCTGGTATGACCGCCCGACTGCGATCTATGCCAACCTCAAGGCATTTCTCGTGAACCGCGTGGGCGACTTCGGGTTTCTGCTCGGCATCGGGCTAGTGCTGATGGTGTTCGGCACGCTAGATTACGCCGCAGTGTTTGCCAATGCCCCAGAGTATGCAAACGACATCGCGCCGATCCCGGGCATGTCGGTCGGCCTGCTGACGGCGATCTGCATCCTGCTGTTCATCGGTGCCATGGGCAAATCAGCGCAGTTCCCCTTGCATGTCTGGCTGCCCGATTCGATGGAAGGCCCGACCCCGATCTCCGCGTTGATCCACGCCGCAACGATGGTTACTGCGGGCATATTCATGGTTGCGCGCATGTCGCCGTTGTTCGAGCTATCGGACACGGCACTGTCATTCGTTCTTGTGATCGGCGCGATCACCGCGCTGTTCATGGGGTTCCTCGGCATGATCCAGAACGACATCAAGCGCGTGGTGGCGTATTCGACGCTGTCTCAGCTCGGCTACATGACCGTGGCGCTGGGCGCATCGGCATATTCGGTCGCTATCTTCCACCTGATGACGCATGCGTTCTTCAAGGCGTTGCTGTTCCTCGGCGCCGGCAGCGTAATCATCGCCTTGCATCACGACCAGGATATCCGCAACATGGGCGGCTTGCGCAAATACATGCCGATCACCTGGATCACCTCGCTTATCGGTTCGCTGGCATTAATCGGCACGCCGTTCTTTTCCGGTTTCTACTCCAAGGAAAGCAT
>QJWF01000249.1 GCA_003235435.1 Nitrosomonadales bacterium | reverse complement strand
TCGGTGGAAATTGAGCTGGAGCAAGTGTGAGTCATTATTAATATCCAGTTTATGAAATATATGCAAAACAACGCTTGGAGCATCACCATGCATATTATACATGTATTTTTTGTACATGTTATGCTATATAATAAAAAATGTTTCAAATTTCCGCCCGGTTGCGATACCGATGGCCTATATGGGATTTAAATGAGGATGCCGATATGGATACCATTACTGAATTCATGAAGGAATACCATCATTCCTGTGACAGGGCTTTTGCCGATTCCGAGCAGGCAGTTTTGGATGGGAAATGGATGGAGGCAGAAACTGCGTTCGACGATTTCAGAACGGATATGGCCAGGCATTTTCATATCGAGGAAGACAAGCTTTTCCCGACGCTGATATCTGCCGGCGGCCCTCCCGGACCAGTGCACGTGATGTGTATGGAACATGACCAGATGAAAGGGCTTATCGAGCAAATGTGCAGCGCTTTGGCTCAGCGCGATACGCAAGAGTATGGGGGCCTATCGGAAACGCTGTTGATAATAATGCAACAGCACAATCTCAAAGAAGAGCAGATGCTCTATCCCATTGCAGACCACTTCCTGGCAACACAACTGGGGGAGTTACTTGATGACATGCGGTCTGCCTAACCATCATGTGCGAAGAACTGGCTCATGAGCTGGACGTGCGCGGACTGCCTCCGCCCGAGCCTTTCGAGCTCATCATTGGGGCATTGCAAACATTGCCAGCTGGAGAATTTTTGCATGTACGAATCCACCGCGAGCCATATCCGCTTTATGAGGTTTTGCGGGACGGCGGATATGCATGGCAGACCACAGAACTGAAGGATGGCAGCTTTTTCATCCGAATCAGCTACGGGCAATGAAAACCATCCCGCTCAACACCCAACAGGCGCCGCCGATTTCCGTGCCGCTGCGCTTCTTCACGGTCGCCCCGCTGTTCCTGATGCTGGCAGCCCTGATATTATTGTCCGGGAAATACAATCCTTTTGCGAATATGCACTCGCCGGCGCTGCTTGCGGCGACACATTGCATCACTCTGGGATTCATGGCGATGGTCATGCTGGGAGCGATACAACAAATAATGCCTGTGGTGATAGTCAGTCCGATGCCTGCCACGCGGCTGACCGCATGGCTTGCCATCCTGCCGCTGATTTTCGGCGCATTATTGCTGGCTGCAGGCTTTATGCAGGGCAATCCGGTATTGCTCGATATTGCCTGGCCGCTATTGGGATTGGCTTTTGTAACCTTGATCGCGGCAAGCCTGATCAGCCTTGCACGCTCCCCGGCACATAACGCAACAAAAACCGCAATACTGCTGTCGATCATAACGCTGGGCGGAGCAATTGCATTGGGCATGCTGCTGGCGCACGGCTACGCAAGCGGATTACTGCTGCCCTATGACAAGCTGGCCACAGCCCATATCAATCTTTCCTTGGGCGGCTGGGTATTGCTGTTGATCATCGGTGTGTCCTATCAGGTAGTGCCGATGTTCCAGCTCACACCCAACTATCCAGAATGGCTGGCCGCCGGTTTAACACCTGCCATATTTTTCGTGCTGCTGCTGAACCTGCTTTCTCTCCTGCTCGAATTCAGACCGAATTGGTTGGTTATCGTGGTTCAAGGCATGTTCTGGTTTCTGGCAAGTAGCTTTGCCGCGGCCACGCTGGTATTGCAAAGCAACCGCCGTCGACGCATCGCTGATCCCACCTTGAGCTTTTTCCGCCTGGGTATGGTGGTATTGTTGTGCACTGCCATGCTCGCACTGGCAACTTTATTCTTCCCGTCCAATGACCGCTTCGTCACGCTTTCCGCCGAATTATTCTTGCTCGGTTTTGCCATGTCGCTGATCAACGGGATGCTCTACAAGATCGTCCCGTTTCTGGTTTGGTTCCACCTGTTCCGTGGCGGAGTAAAACGTGCTGTTCCGAACATGAGAGAGATCATCCCGGAACATTGGATGTGGCTTCATTTGCGGCTGCACCGGGGCACGGTTCTTGCCGCAGTATTTGCACCCTGGTGGAATGTGGCTGTATGGTTTGTCTCTCTTGGGTTGCTGATGCAAGGAATGCTGCTGGTATACGTTCTCTTTACCGCGATTTCGGTGTATCGGCGTTCGCTTCAACGTCTCGAGGAAAGCTCACCGTGAGCTTCATGTTGCTCAAGGGATTGCATGTCGCCTGTGCTGTCGTCAGCTACACACTATTCTTCCTGCGTGGTATCTGGAGCTTCACGGGTTCACCGGTGATGAGGAAGCGATGGATCAAAGTCGTGCCGCATGTCGTGGATACCCTGTTGCTCGTTGCAGCCATTGCACTGGCTTTCGCGATACACCAGTATCCCTTTGTGGATGCATGGCTGACTGCAAAGGTTCTCGGGGTGTTGCTGTATATCTGGCTGGGGTTTGTCGCGCTGAAATATGGGAAAACCAGAACAATACGGATTGTCGCCTGGCTGGCTGCCCAGGCAGTATTCGCCTATATCGTTCTGGTCGCGGTACACCAGAACGCCCTGCCATTCGGCGGTTAAAGTCCGGTCAATTCATAGGATATTCTGGCTCAGTCAAACAAGCCGCTGCCAGCGTCACCCGAAGGGGATCGGGTGACGGACGAATGATTGTCAGGGAATAACCGTGTCGATCACGATATTCAGGCCTTTGGTACCCGGCTTGATGGCTGCCGATTTACCCTCCAAGTCGCCTGGCTGTGCCCTCCCCCCCTGGCCAGATTTGGATACGCGTGCCACGACGACGACCTGATCGAATCCCGACAGTTTCATTTCCGGGCGCATCGCCATGCTGTCATCCAGCGTGAACTCCATCGGCAAATCTTTCACCTGCTTGCGGAACACAGCGAGCGGCATGGGCGGACCCTGAGCTGCGCGCGCGAGGATGAACACCGTATCATCCGGAGAAGCCTTTGCGGCTATCGCCTTGCTCAATGTCACCTTGCCGGTGACGGCAGCTGCAGGATTGGCTGTCGCCTGCTGGGGTGCCTCTTCAAATGGCAGCTTTGCCAGCTTTTGTTTGCCTCCCGGCTGTGCTGCCAGGAGGTCCCGCGCGCGTTGGATGCTGACCTTGAACTGCTGTGCATCAGGAGAACCCGGCTGAAGGAATCCGTAAAGCTTCTGCCAGTTAGTCAGTGCAATCACATAATCTCCGCGTTCCATTCCGACCGAACCGGACAGAGCGAGTGCGGTGATGTTGTTTGGATCAAGCGCCAGAGCTTGCTCCAGCATTTTTGCAACTTCCGGACTTTGCAGCGTCCGGCCATGGGCCATCGCGTAGACGTCCGCATAATTTGCCCAGAGTTGTGCTTCGTCCGGCACCAGCTTGACAAGTTCCTCATATGCCTTGGCGCCCTCTTCGTAGCGTTTCATCTCGATATATGAGCGGGCAAGCATGAACCATCCGTTCGGATTATCCGGATTGTCCCGCAGTTCGTTCGCCAGTTCCTGCAATCCCTCCTCTGTTCGGATGATGCC
>QJWF01000195.1 GCA_003235435.1 Nitrosomonadales bacterium | reverse complement strand
ATTCGGAGTGCCCTATATCAAAGCGATCCGCGTCAGGAAGGAAGTGGATTTGTTACAATGCGCAGAGAGATATGCCGACGCAAAGGGCTTGTTGCTGGACGCCCATGTGGAAGGCGTGCCCGGAGGCACAGGAAAAGCATTCGACTGGACGTTGATCCCAGTGAATTTATCATTGCCGGTGATCTTGTCCGGCGGGCTGAATGAGGAAAACGTCGCGGCTGCAATCAAAAAAGTTCAGCCCTATGCCGTGGATGTGTCCAGCGGAGTGGAGGCTGCCAAGGGAATCAAGGATGCGGCGAAGATCGCCAGCTTCATGCAAGAGGTCAAACGAACAGATGTATAACTTTCCGGACAGCAACGGCCACTTCGGTCCTTATGGAGGCATCTATGTCGCTGAAACTCTGATGGGGGCGCTGGAAGAACTGAAGCTGGCCTACGAGAAATATCGCCAGGATCCAGAATTCATAGCCGAGCTGAATTTCGACCTCAAGCATTTTGTGGGTCGCCCCAGCCCCATCTACCATGCCAAACATCTTTCAGAGCATCTTGGCGGGGCGCAGATCTATTTGAAACGGGAGGATCTGAACCACACCGGTGCTCACAAGGTTAACAATACCATCGGTCAGGCATTGCTGGCCAAGCGCATGGGCAAGAAGCGCGTGATCGCGGAAACCGGCGCGGGCCAGCACGGCGTCGCAACCGCGACCGTCGCGGCACGTTACGGCATGGAATGCGTGGTGTATATGGGTTCAGCCGACATCCAGCGCCAATCGCCCAATGTGTTCCGCATGAAGTTGCTTGGCGCGACCGTGGTGCCTGTCGAGAGCGGCTCGAAGACGCTCAAGGATGCGCTCAACGAGGCGATGCGCGACTGGGTGACCAACATCGAAAATACCTTTTACATCATCGGCACGGTCGCGGGACCGCATCCGTACCCGATGCTGGTGCGCGATTTCAATGCCGTCGTCAGCAAAGAGGCGGTGGTTCAGATGCCCGAGTTAGCGGGTCGCCAGCCGGATGCTGTGATTGCCTGCGTCGGCGGCGGATCCAACGCGATGGGCGTTTTCTATTCATACATCGACATGCCAGGCGTCAAATTGATCGGAGTGGAGGCGGGAGGGCATGGCATAGCCAGCGGCGAGCATGCCGCGCCATTGACCGCCAACAGTCCGGTAGGCGTGTTGCACGGCAACAAGACCTATCTGATGCAGGATGCGGACGGGCAGATCATAGAGACGCATTCCATCTCGGCCGGGCTGGATTATCCCGGCGTCGGACCAGAACATGCGTGGCTGAAGGACAGCGGCCGCGCGGAATATGTGGCGATCAACGATGACGAAGCGTTGCAAGCTTTCCATGACCTGTGCCATCTGGAGGGGATCATTCCCGCACTGGAATCAAGCCACGCATTGGCGCATGCGATGAAAATCGCGCCGAATATGGACAAAGATAAGGTATTGCTGGTCAACCTGTCCGGACGCGGCGATAAGGATATCAATACCGTTGCTCGCCTTTCCGGCATCGCCTTGTGAGTTGAAATGTCGCGCATCCAAACCGTTTTCGAGAAACTCAAGCTTCACAAGCGCAAGGCGCTGATTCCGTTTGTTACTGCCGGTGATCCTCATCCGAAATTTACAGTGCCTTTGCTGCACGCACTGGTGGAAGCCGGGGCTGACGTGATCGAATTGGGAGTGCCCTTCTCCGACCCGATGGCGGACGGCCCAACGATACAGCGTGCTTCAGAGCGTGCGCTCAAACATCACGTCGGACTGCATCATGTGCTGGATATGGTCAGTGAATTCCGCAGCAAGGACGCGAACACACCCATAGTGCTGATGGGTTATGGCAATCCGATAGAAGCGATGGGCTGGGAGACTTTCGCGCGCCGCTGTGAAGCGGCGGGTGTTGACGGTGTTCTGACCGTCGATTTCCCGCCGGAAGAAGGTCACGAGGCTTTTGCGCATCTGGAGAAGCACGGCATCGATCCGATCTTCCTGCTCGCACCGACCAGTACTGATGCACGTATGGAAAGGGTTGCCAAGCAGGCGCGCGGTTACGTGTATTATGTTTCACTCAAGGGCGTGACTGGGGCGGTACATCTGGATCTTTCTGCGATCAAAGTCAAGATCCCGCAGCTCCGTAAGCGCATCAACCTACCGATAGGAGTGGGTTTTGGCATACGCGATGCGGCTACCGCTCTGGCGGTGGCAAAACTGTGCGATGGCGTGGTAGTTGGTAGTCGCATCGTGCAGGAGATCGAGAACTCGAACGAGCAAAATGTGGTCGCCAATGTGCGCAGCCTGGTCAAGGAATTAAGACAAGCTGTAGACAAGGCCTAGAGGAGAAAAAACATGAGCTGGTTTCAGAAACTGTTGCCGCCGAAAATCAAACGTCGTTTGGGCGATACCAAAAAGAACGTTCCGGAAGGCCTGTGGCACAAGTGTCCTTCCTGTCAGGCGGTGCTGTACTACTCCGAACTTGAAAAGAACCTGAGTGTCTGTCCCAAGTGTAACCATCATCACCGCATTACGGCGCGCTTTCGTCTTGATCGTTTGCTGGATGGCGAAGGCAGGTTCGAGATCGGCGCGGAAGTTCTTCCGATGGATACACTCAAGTTTAAGGACAGCAGGAAATATACCGATCGCCTTATCGATTCGAAGAAGAATACCGATGAAGACGACGCGCTGGTTGTAATGCAGGGCAGCATACACGCTGTGCCGGTTGTCGTCGCAGCATTTGAATTTACCTTCATGGGCGGATCGATGGGTTCGGTGGTGGGTGAGCGCTTTGTTCGCGGCGTGCAGGATGCCATTGAGCAAAAATGTCCGTTCATCTGTTTTTCCGCCAGCGGCGGGGCACGCATGCAGGAAGGATTGTTGTCTCTGATGCAAATGGCCAAGACCTGTGCCGCATTGACCCAGCTCAGCGAAGCTCGCTTGCCGTTCATTTCGGTGTTGACCGATCCGACCATGGGAGGCGTTTCGGCGAGTTTTGCCTTCATGGGCGATGTGGTGATCGCTGAACCGGGTGCGCTGATTGGCTTCGCCGGTGCGCGTGTGATCCAGCAAACGGTAAGAGAAACCCTGCCGGAAGGATTTCAGCGGGCCGAGTTCCTGCTTGAACATGGCGCCATAGACATGATCATCGACCGGCGGGAAATGAAAAATCAGCTTGCGACGCTGATCACGCTGCTGACCAGGCAATCGGCGGTGGCAGAGATCGAGGCAGCCTGACTTGGCAAACAGTTGGAGTTTCAGGATGGAAAACAAGAGCCACTGGGAAAAAGTATACGCTGCCAAACCTGCCACTTCGGTAAGCTGGTATCAGGAACACGCAGAATGTTCGTTATCGTTGCTGAATGACACCGGGATTTCCAAGTCCGCTGCTATTATTGATGTCGGAGGCGGTGCTTCCACACTGGTTGATGATCTTCTTGCTAAAGGTTATACGGATGTCACTGTGCTGGATCTTTCGTCCTCGGCACTTTCAGCCGCAAAAAAAAGACTGGGTACGCTTGCATCCAAGGTCAAATGGCTGGAAGCGGACGTGACCAAAGCTGATTTGCCAATCCACCGGTATGATGTGTGGCACGATCGCGCTGTGTTTCACTTTTTGACCGAACCTCAGCAGCGAGAGGCTTACGTCGAAAAGGTGTTTCATTCGGTCAAACCCGGTGGGCATGTTATTGTTGCCACGTTTGCGGAGGACGGACCGACCCAATGCAGCGGTCTGCCGGTGAAACGTTATTCGGCTGACGAACTTCACAACCAGTTCGGTGAAGCCTTCACGTTGGTCAAGCACGTCAGAGAAGACCATCGCACACCTGCGGGTGGTGTGCAGCATTTCGTATACTGCTACTGCCGAGTGGTCGCTTCCTGAATGCTCGCAAGAATATTTTGACCGCTTTGTGCCAAACGTGAATATGGCTGGAAACTGGGTACGTGGACTTCTGTAGCAGTCGTATGCACTTTTGACGGATTGGACGAAACAGCGGAAATTTGGAGACGAAAATATGGTGTATGGCTTGATAAAAACAATGTTGCTTGGTTTGGCGATTATCAATTTATCGGGATGTGTCGGTTATTACCAATCAAGTTCTTCGGCCCTTGTCGATAAGGACATGACGCTGGCGTTGCTTGTGGTTCCAGAGAATGATCGGCAGCTATGGAAAAACGAAAAGGCCAAGAGGCTTGAGAGTGAGAAATTCATCAACGATGAAAGGGCGTTGCCTTTGGCGACGATACCTATCGGCCAGAAGGACAGGAAGAAGGAACCGGTAGTCAAGGAAACGAGAATTTATAACGACAAGAAAAGGTGGTGCGGGCGCACCATTTGGGCGATCATACCCATTCCTCTGTTATCGCCGTCTTGTCGCACTTACACAGAGCTGACTATCGAGGATGGCGAGCCTGTAAGTGCACGACAGCAGTATCTGGAGAAAACCGCTCATATATGCGGGCCGTTCGTTCCAATGGTGAAGGATTCCAAAGGTTTTTGTCTGGAAAGCAAGGATATAGAATAATCGCGTCTATTTCCGCAATATGCATCGAGCGGGCAAGATCGATGTTCTTCATGAATCAGTACTGACCAGCTAACTCTAACCGGTTGAACATGCCACAAACTCTTGCAGGCTGGCTGACTCACCTAGAATCACTGCACCCCAAATCCATCGCGCTAGGTCTGGAGCGCATTGCCCAAATCAAGAAGCGGCTGAATCTCGATCCTGGATTCCCTGTTGTCGTGGTTGGAGGCACCAACGGAAAAGGTTCGGTTTGCGCATTGCTGGAATCCGTGTTCCATGCCGCCGGCTACCGGGTGGGCTGCTACACCTCGCCGCATCTGTTGCACTATAACGAAAGAGTTCGTATAAACAAGCGGCAATCTGGTGATGCCGAACTTTGCGCTTCGTTTGAGGGAATCGAAAAAGTTCGCGGCGAAACCGCGCTAACCTATTTCGAATTCGGCACGCTGGCAGCCATGAAGTGTTTCATCGAAAGCAAGGTGGATGTCGCGGTACTCGAAGTCGGCCTTGGCGGCAGGCTGGATGCGGTGAATGCTTTCGACAGCGATTGCGCGGTGATAACAAGTGTGGATATAGACCATATCGATTATCTGGGCGATACGCGCGAAAAGATCGCATTCGAGAAGGCGGGGATCATTCGCAGTGAAAAAGTGGCGATCTGTGCGGATTCTGATGTGCCTCATGCGATACGCGATCATGCGCAGCAGGTTGGCGCGCAACTATGGTGCATCGGCAGCGAGTTCGATTTCACCCCTCATCAGGGACAGTGGGACTATCAAAGCAAGGCGGGCTCGCGCAGTGCATTGCCTTACCCTGCATTGCGCGGCGCGTTTCAGTTGCACAATGCCAGCGCTGCACTTGCTGTACTGGATGCGCTGAAAGTCAGTTTGCCGGTCAGCATGGAAGCGGTGCGGCGCGGCCTAGTAGAGGTGCAATTGGCAGGTCGCTTCCAGTTCGTGCCGGGAAATCCTTTATTGATACTCGATGTAGCGCACAACCCTCATGCTGCGCGCTCGCTTGCTCAGAATCTCTCCAGTCTGCCTTCGTGCCGGAATACTTACGCCGTATTCGCGATGCTCAGGGACAAGGATATTGCCGGGGTCGCAGCGGCCTTGGATGCACACATCGATCACTGGCTGGTAGCGGGTATAGAATCAGCCCGCGGGGCCAGTGCCAAAGAGATTGAGCAAAAGCTGGAAAATTGCCGGGTGCGGGGTGAAATCAGTACCTTTAACAATATCGCAACTGCGTTGAGCTATGCCTATAACGCGGCTGGCGAAAATGATAGAATTCTCGTCTTCGGATCGTTCTATACAGTGGCGGAAGCAATGGTCGCGGCAGAACTGAAAGTGGCGTAGAAGACGGGAGTTTATCCGTAACTTAGGTAAACGCCGTTTCACGTGGAAGCGCTGATCCGGTTGAAAATAGAGGATGCGCAAGAAAATGGCAAAACAGCTTTCAGATGATGAGCAGAATCTCAGGCGCAAGGCACGCCGACGCCTGATCGGTGCTTTTGCGCTCACGCTGGCGATTGTGGTGATACTGCCAATGGTGCTGGACAGCGAACCCAAACCGACCGGACACGACATCGATTTGCACATTCCGGCAGCTGACGAAGTTGGCGAGTTTGCCCCAAAAAAAACGGCACCTGATGCGATGGCGGATTCGCCGTCGCGCGTAACCCCGGAAGTTTCAGCTGAAAAGACCGCCGAGGCACCAGCGGTCAAGGAACAGCCTGACTTAAGCCAGCAAGCAAAGGCAAAAAGCAGCGAAAAACCGGCGGCAGTTGCAGAAGGCTTTGTCGCCCAAGTCGGTGCGTATTCGAATGCCGACACAGCTAAGCAGGAACTGGACAAGCTGAAGAAATGGGGCTTCAAAGCCTATACCGAAAAGGCCGGTGGCATGGTACGGGTGAGGGTTGGCCCGTATCCTGATCGTGAAAAAGCAGAGAAAGTACGCCTAATGCTGGAAAAGCACGGGTTGCATCCGGTAGTCTTGAATGCCAAGGGTTCGTAGATGAAGTCACTAGCTAGTCCATTTTCGAGTCATCAATGACCGGATTTGACTTTGCAGTAATTGCAATATTGCTGGTTTCTCTATTGTTTGGTCTGTGGCGCGGTTTGTTTTATGAAATTCTTTCATTGTTGGGCTGGCCGCTTGCATTTATGCTGAGCAATATGTATGCAGAAGGTCTGGCCAGGCATATACCGATACAGCACGAGATGCTGCGCACCACCGGATCATATGCCTTGGTGTTTATCGGGGTGATGATCGTATGGAGCATGCTGGTATGGGGATTCACCAAACTGCTCAGAGCGATCGGACTTGGCAAGCTCGACAGGATGCTGGGTGGATTGTTCGGGGTTTTTCGTGGCTTAATGGTAGTGCTTGTCGTGGTGTGGTTGGCAGGGATGACGGATGTGCCGGAACGGCCTTTTTGGCGCGATGCACAGTTGAGCAGGGGTGCCGAGGATGTCGCCTTGCTGACGAAGACATGGTTGCCGGATAACATCGCGCAGCGCATTCAATACCGGGCACGAAAGTAGTTTTCTGCAACTAAAAAGTAACAATTTGGGAAATAACATGTGCGGCATTCTCGGAGTCATCTCGCAAGCACCGGTCAACCAGTTGTTGTATGACGGTTTGCAAGTCTTGCAGCATCGCGGCCAGGATGCTGCCGGCATAGCCACGCTGGATGGCCATACTTTCCATTTGCACAAGGACAACGGACTGGTGCGTGATGTGTTTCGCACCCGCAACATGCGCGCGTTGATGGGCAACGCCGGGATCGCTCATGTTCGTTACCCCACGGCCGGTTCTGCGGCAGATCATAACGAGGCGCAACCGTTCTATGTGAATTCACCGTTCGGCATCGCGCTCGGTCACAACGGCAACCTCACCAACGCTGATGAACTAAAGGAGCAGCTGTTTGTGGAAGACTTGCGCCATGTCAACACCAATTCCGATTCAGAGGTGTTGCTCAATGTCCTTGCCCACGAATTACAGGTCAAGTCCAGGCAGTACCGCCTCGATCCTAAAACGATCTTTGCGGCCGTTTCCGGCGTTCATCAGCGCTGTCATGGAGCTTATGCCGTAGTGGCGATAATTGCCGGATACGGTCTGCTGGCATTCCGTGATGTTTTCGGTATCCGGCCGCTGGTGATAGGTGTGAACGAAACGGCACAATGCAAAGAATATCTGGTCGCATCGGAAAGCGTGGCCCTTGATACGCTGGGATTCAAGTTTTTGCGCGACATCGCCCCCGGGGAAGCGGTATTCGTGGATTTCAGCGGAAAATTGCACAGCCAGCAATGCAGTAACCAGACCAGCCTGAATCCATGCATATTCGAGTATGTCTACCTGGCTCGTCCGGATTCGGTGATCGACGGAGTTTCTGTCTATGAAACGCGCCTGTACATGGGCGAATATCTTGCCGACAAGATCAAGCGGACCTGGAGCGAGATCGATGTCGATGTGGTTATCCCGATACCCGATTCGAGCCGGCCAAGCGCACTTCAATTGGCCAATCGGCTCAACATCCCGTTCCGCGAAGGATTCGTGAAGAACCGTTACATCGGCCGGACCTTTATCATGCCGGGTCAGGCGATGCGAAAAAAATCGGTCCGTCAGAAGTTGAATGCCATTGGCGTCGAATTCAAGGGCAAGAACGTGTTGCTGGTGGATGATTCGATCGTGCGCGGCACCACCAGCCGCGAGATCGTGCAGATGGCCCGCGACTCGGGTGCGCGCAAGGTCTATTTCGCTTCTGCGGCACCTCCGGTGCGTTTCCCGAATGTGTACGGCATTGACATGCCCAGTCCGCAGGAGTTGATCGCCACGGGGCGCAGCGATGAGGAGATTTGCCGCGAGATCGGCGCGGACCGTATTATCTATCAGGATCTCGACGATCTGAAGGCTGCCGTGACAAAGGCCAATCCGCGCATTACCAGCTTCGACGCGTCATGTTTCGATGGCCGCTATATCTCCGGAGACGTCACTGCCGCGTACTTGAATGAGCTTGAAGCGCGGCGCAGCCAAGGCAAGGCACTGCAGACCGATGCCGCCAACCAGATGGCGCTTGACCTTGCGGAAGTCGGAGAATGATTTGACAATACTATGCAACGGGTGCTAGTTTACATTCTGCGCCGATTTGAGGATCAGCTTGCGGGCGCATAACAAATACAGCTAAAGCGTGGGAAACCCGGTTTAGCGCCAAGCTATCCGGGTTTTTTCTTTTGGGTTAGGGGTCATCATGACAAACAAGTCCGACCAAGTCACTGACTATCAGCCGGAGACCCTGGCGGTGCATGCCGGGACGGTGCGCAGCCAGTTCGGCGAACACAGCGAAGCAATGTTCCTGACATCGAGCTTCGTGTTCGACAATGCCGCCCAGGCTGCCGCGCGTTTCATCGGCGAGCAGCCGGGCAACATCTATTCGCGTTTCACCAATCCCACCGTCTCGATGTTCGAGAAACGGCTCGCCGCGATGGAAGGTGCAGAACAATGCATCGCCACGGCATCCGGCATGTCGGCGATCCTTGCTACTTGCATGGGCGTGCTCAAGGCGGGCGACCACATCGTCGCGTCGCGGAGCCTGTTCGGCGCGACGGTGAATCTGTTCAATAACATCATCAGCAAATTCGGCGTTGAGACGACATATGTTTCAGCCACTGATGCGGCGGAATGGAAAGACGCAGTTCGTGCTAACACAAAGTTATTCTTCCTGGAAACGCCGTCCAATCCGCTCACGGAGATTTCCGATATCGCTGCGATAGCCGAAGTGTCAAAAAAATGCGGAGCGCTGCTGGTGGTGGACAACTGTTTTTGCACGCCTGTCTTGCAACGGCCCCTTGCATTGGGTGCCGACATCGTGATCCATTCGGCGACCAAGTATATCGATGGACAGGGGCGCGTGCTCGGCGGTGCAGTGCTGGGCAGCAGGCAATTGCTGGAGCCGGTGTATAGCTTCCTGCGTACTGCGGGCCCGACGATGAGCGCATTCAATGCCTGGGTGTTCCTGAAGGGGCTTGAGACGCTGAAGGTGCGCATGGAGACGCTCAGCGCGAATGCGCTGGAATTGGCAAAGTGGCTGGAGAAGCAGCCGAATGTCTCGCGCGTGTTCTACCCCAGCCTGCTGTCGCATCCGCAACATGGACTTGCGATGAAGCAGCAGAAATCCGGCGGCGGCATAGTGTCGTTCGAGGTTAAAGGCGGCAAGGAGGCAGCTTGGCGGGTGATCGACAATACCAAACTGCTGTCGATCACCGCGAATCTGGGTGATACCAAAACCACCATTACCCATCCGGCCAGCACCACGCATGCGCGCATCACACCCGAGGCGCGCGCGTCGGCGGGCATCACGGACGGATTGATCCGCATCGCGGTGGGGCTGGAGGCGGTGTTGGATATCCAGAACGATCTGCTTAATGGCCTGAAGTAGCATGATGGACGATCTCGCCGCACAAGTCGGGGCACTGCTCAAATCACACGGCTTGATGCTTGCGACCGCGGAATCATGCACCGGCGGCGGTGTGGCGCAAGCGATCACCGAGGTGGCAGGCAGTTCGGCATGGTTCGAACGGGGCTTCGTCACGTATTCGAATCTGGCCAAGCAGCAGATGTTGCGGGTGAGCGACTCGACGCTGAAACAACATGGCGCAGTCTCCGAGGCGACGGTGCGCGAAATGGTTGAGGGATCTCTGGCAAACAGCGCAGCACAAGTGGCATTGGCTGTGAGCGGCATTGCCGGGCCTGACGGGGGTACTCCGGACAAGCCGGTCGGCACAGTCTGGTTCGCATGGGGAATCAAAAGCGGGGAAACACACTCGCAACGCCATCACTTTGACGGCAACCGTGCCGAAGTTCGCGCACAAGCTGTGAGGGTTGCCTTGCAGGGAGTGATTAACTTGTTGAATACATATACTAAAACTGCATAAGAACGAGCAGAGAACGAACGTTCTGTACAAATACGGAATGATGTGCCACAATCTCGCATCATTACTGAAAGGGGATAAAAATGGACGACAACAAAAACAAGGCACTTGCAGCGGCACTGAACCAGATCGAAAAACAATTCGGCAAGGGTTCGATCATGCGTCTTGGCGAGCATGATGTGGCGCGCGATGTACAGGTGGTGTCGACAGGGTCGCTGGGTTTGGACATCGCGCTGGGCGTGGGCGGTTTGCCGCGCGGCCGGGTGGTGGAAATCTACGGTCCGGAATCCTCCGGCAAGACCACGCTGACCTTGCAGGTCATCGCGGAGATGCAGAAACTGGGCGGTACTGCGGCTTTCATCGACGCGGAACATGCGCTCGACCCGCAGTATGCGCAAAAACTTGGCGTGAAAGTAGAGGATCTGCTGATCTCGCAACCGGACAACGGCGAGCAGGCGCTGGAGATCGCAGACATGCTGGTGCGGTCCGCTTCGGTCGACGTGGTGGTGATCGACTCGGTGGCCGCGCTGACACCCAAGGCCGAAATCGAGGGCGATATGGGCGATCCACAGATGGGCCTGCATGCACGGCTGATGTCGCAGGCGCTGCGCAAGCTGACTGCCAACATAAAACGTTCCAACACACTGGTGATCTTTATCAACCAGATCCGCATGAAGATCGGGGTGATGTTCGGCAACCCGGAAACCACCACCGGCGGCAATGCGCTCAAATTCTATGCGTCGGTGCGTCTGGATATCCGCCGCATCGGCGCGATCAAGAAGGGCGATGAAGTGATTGGCAATGAGACCCGCGTCAAGGTGGTCAAGAACAAGGTTGCCCCGCCGTTCCGCGAAGCGATATTTGACATCCTGTACGGCGAAGGCATTTCACGCGAA